>CAZVRM010000189.1:0-3770 GCA_964629605.1 uncultured Oscillospiraceae bacterium | reverse complement strand
CACCAGTCTGCGGACTGGTTCGCAATGACAGTGTTCTGTTAACCGAACGGCATTATCAGCCGGGGTGGTCTTTTTTGTTTGAATCAATATTTCACGTCGATGCGCTTGACCATGATGGCAGCCAGCAGACCGATGACGATGCCGGCCAGCGTGCCGCTGAGCACCAGAAAGGGTGCGTAATACTTGAGTACATCGGTACCCATCAGAATACAGGCCATGCCGATCTGTCCCATATTATGGAGCACACCGCCTGCTACGCTGACAGCCGTGTAGGAAAACACCTTGGTGTGCTTGAGCAGCACCATGGCTGCAAAACTCACAGAGGCGCCCACCGCGCTATACAGGATGCTGACACCGTTGCCGAACAGCAATCCCACCAGAAATACCCGGGTGAGAGAGATGACAGCGGCCTCTTTCCAGCCCAGCTTATACAGGGCAAAGACCACCACGATGTTGGCAAGACCCACCTTGACACCGGGAATGGCCACCAGCGCCGGGATCTGGCTTTCCACAAAGGAAAGGATCATGGCAAGGGTCACCGAAAGTGCCAGCAGGGATAATTTAGAAGCTTTCATACCAATCTCCTTTCCCTGTCAGCTGACCAGATCCACGTGGTTTTGCTCGCCGCCGTAGACCGTCACCGTCAGCTTGTTGGGCAGACAGGTGATGACCTGTCCGTTGAGGTGAATCTTGCCCTGCTTGACGCACAGCTCGTCAGGACAGTTGGCATGGCTCAGCCATGCCTCACCGTTTTCGATCACCAGCGTGTTGGTGCCGCCGTTAAGGGGATAGGTGCCGCTCTGGTACAGACTGTACCGGGCAACCTCCTCCCCTTCCACGCGGACGATGACGCCCGCGCCCCCCTCCTGACCAAAATGAGCGGTCAGGAAGAGAACCAGCGCCACCGCCAGACAGCCGCCGATGAGCAGCACATCCCAAAGGTGCTTTTTCATCAGAATGCAAACAGTGCCAGCGCCAGGATGGAAGCGGCCATCAGCTTGATGGGCAGGCCGCGGAAGGCCTTGGGAACATACTGCTCCTCAATCTTGGAGCGCACGCCGCAGAAGACCACCATCGCCAGCAGGAAGCCCAGACCAACCGCCACAGAGGACACCAGAGCCTGCAGCAGGCTGTAGCCCTCGGCAATGTTGTTCAGGGTGACACCCAGAACGGCGCTGTTCAGGGCAACCAGAGGGAAGAACACGCCCAAGGGCTTCTTGACCACCAGCTTGGCGGCAGCGCCCACCAGATAGGCAACCGCCAGAATGATGGTGACGAACACCAGGGTCTGCAGATAATCCAGACCAAAGGCGGCCAGCACGTACTGATTGACGATCCAGGTCAAAAAGCCGGACAGGGTCATAACGATGGTGACAGCGATACCCATAACGGTGGCCTTTTTGGTGTCCTTGGAGGCACCCAGGAAGGTGGTCACACCCAGAAAGCTCTGCAGGGCGTAGTTATTCAGCAGGACGCCGCCCAGCAGGATGGCAAACAAAGTCTTATCCATTACTGTTCAACCTCCTCTTCGTTGCAGCAGCAGCAAGCAATACCGGCGGCGGCGCAGGCAGCGCCCTTGCCCTCCAGCGCGGGGTTCTTGTGCAGCTTGGAGATGACGGCAGCCACAATGCTGTAAATGATGAAGCCGCCGGGAGCCATGGTCAGCACGGGGATGGTGTAATCGGCCAGGAAGGGGATCTCCATGCCGGCGAAGGAGCCTTCGCCCAGCACCTCGCGGATGATGCCCATGATGGCCAGCACCACCAGGAACCGCAGACCGGTCTTGAGGACATCGGCCACAGCAGTGCCAACAGAGCCCTTGCCGGCGTCTTCACCGTTGCCGAAGACCAGCAGGTTGACGGCAGCCACGGTCAGATAGATGCCCATCATCTGATAAACATCGGGCAGGAAGGCATTCATCACCATCTGTACCAGAGAAACGAAGCCGGTGATGATGATCACATAGGCAGGGATGCGGGCGCACTGGGGAATGGCCTTCTTCAGCGCGGCAATGACGATGCCGGACAGCAGCATGACCACCAGCGCGGCAGCGCCCATGCCCACAGCACCCAGAACGGTGGTGGTGGCGCCCATGGCGGGGCAGGCGCCCAGGAACAGGATCAGCAGCGGATTCTCCGCGATCACATTACGCAGTTTCTTCTCGTTCATTCAGCAGCGCCTCCCTTCAGGATCTCATAAGCGGCGAAAATATCGTTGGTAGAGGTCTTCACAGCGTCAGAAGTCATGGTAGCGCCAGAGATAACAGCCTGCTCGCCGGTCCAGCTGTCGGCGGTCAGACCCTTGAAGCCGGCCTTATAGGCAGAGGGATCCAGGGTGTAGGCGTTGAAGTACTCGGCGTGGAAGATCAGCTCGTCGGCGTTCATGGCAACGATAGCGCCGTTTTCGTCGATGATATAGTACACGCCCATGACCTCGTTGGCATAACCATAGCTGCGGGAAACCAGACCGTAATAGGTGGTGCCGTCCTTCACCAGAGTATAAGCGCTGGTGACAGAGTTGAACACGCCTTCCACGGGGATGGCGGTGATGTCAGCACCCTCCATCAGCAGACCCAGACGCTGCACATCCTTGTCCACGTTGGCACCGATGTTGGCCAGGGTATGCGCCTTGACAGTGTCAGCAACACCAGCGTAGTCGGCGGTAACGTCAGTGCCTTCCACGTTGATGATCTTGACCGAACCGGCGGCGTTGGTGACAGCCAGCAGGGTCACATCGCCTTCCTTGACGATATAGCCGAAGCCGGAATTGTTGGGAGCCTTCAGGATCTTCTGGATGGAAGCGCCGTCGCCCTCCAGCTCCTCGTACTGGGCGATGCCCTTGTCGTTGACCAGACCGGTGTGGGCGGTGGGCACCAGCTCCAGCAGCACCTGCTCGTCACTCTTGACGCCGGCAGCCATCAGATCGTTGGCGATCAGCACGTTCATGCCGTCCAGAACGGCATCACGGAAGGCCACGGAGGAGTAAGTACAGCCGGAAACGATCTGCACATCCGCCAGAGTGGAATCCTGACCCACGAAGGAAGCGGGATAATCGGCGCCGAAGTCCTTGGACTCGGGATAGGCATCCAACTGGATGCCGGCGATCTTGCCCTCGGTGTTCACGCCGAAGGTCAGCTCGATGGCCTCACCGGTGTAGCCCTTGGTGGTGGACATCTTCAGTGCATAGCCAAGACCGGAGGTCTCCTTGTAGATGGCCTTGACGGTTTCGGGAACCTCCACCAGCGTGGAAGCAACGCTGCCGTCGGCCATATAAACGGGCTCGAAATCGTCAGCCTCGGGCATGACGGCAAACAGGGGGCCGTAAGCCTGAGAGGCGTTGTTGGCCTCGATCATGGGGCCGGTGACAAAGTTCAGACCGAACATTGCCACGGCGAAAACAGCAAACAGTGCCACCAGAACGACGGCGGCCTTACCGGTTTGTTTGTTAGCCATTACTTCACACCTCCCAGAGGTTCTTTGGCAGTCCACTTCTCAATGAACGGAGTCAGAATGTTCATGATCAGGATGGAGAAGGACACGCCTTCGGGATAGGCACAGAAATAGCGGATGATAAAGGTGATCACGCCGCAACCCAGAGCGAACACGATGCGGCCGCGGGTGGTGATGGGGGTGGTTACGTAGTCGGTAGCCATGAAGATGGCACCGATGAACAGACCGCCGGCCAGGATCTGGCTGATTGCCATCATCACATCGCCGGTGAAGGCCAGATACAGCACGAAAACGGTGGCGATGAACACCACGGGAGTGTGC
>CAZVRM010000188.1:0-3785 GCA_964629605.1 uncultured Oscillospiraceae bacterium | reverse complement strand
GAGGTAAACATCCTGCCCATTGCCCGGGTGGGTGCCGGTCACGATGGGGGCGCAGAGGGCGAATATGCCTCGGCATCTCACATCCGGAAGCTTCTGCGGGAGGGTAGGTTTGACGAGGCACTTCCCTATCTGCCGGACAGCACGGCTGTTATCCTGCGGGAAGCCATAGAAAGCGGACAGGCGCTCATCGAAAAAGACCGTCTGGAAAACGCCATGCTGTCTGCCTTGGTGCGTTTGACCGCCGAGGATCTGGCCGCCCTGCCCGATGCCAACGAGGGGCTGGACAACCGCCTGCTGGAGGCCATCCGTAAGGGACGTACCATCGAGGACATCTGCGCCCAGGCCAAGACCAAGCGGTACGCCCTGTCCCGCATCCGCCGGATGGTGTTTTGCGCCTATCTGGGCATCACCCGACAGGAAGCCGAAACGCCGCCCCCGTATGCACGGGTTCTTGCCTTCAGTGATAAGGGTCGGGAGGTGCTCAAGGCCGCCCGCAAGCAGGCCGCCATTCCCCTGATCACCAAGCCTGCCCACGCCTTTGATCTGGGCGGTGACGCACGGGTGATTTTTGAGCGGGAAACGCTGGCCTGTGACCTGTATCATCTGGCACTTCCCTGCTGGAAGGACATCCGTTGGGGCGATGACTGGCGGCAGGATGCCATCTATGTCAAATAACCAAAATTTCTCCAAAAACTTCGTAAAAACCGCTGAATTTCTCTTGACAATTGGAACACCCCTTGTTATACTGATAAAGCCGCATTGAACGGGTAGAAAAGACGGCCGAACGGCCCACCCCGAGAGCGAGCCCGAAATGAAGGAGAGGTGCAAAGACATGTACGCAATCATCAAGACTGGCGGCAAGCAGTACAAGGTTTCCGTCGGTGACGAGATCTATGTTGAGAAGCTGGATCTGGAGGACGGTGCTTCCGTTGACTTCGAAGTGCTGATGGTGGAGAACGAGGGTACCCTGACCATGGGTGGCAAGGTCTCCGGCAAGGTCATCAAGACCGGTAAGCAGAAGAAGGTCATCGTTTACAAGATGAAGCCCAAGAAGAACTACCGCAGAAAGCAGGGTCACAGACAGCCCTACACCAAGGTTGTCATCGAGACCATCGCGTAAGGTAAACGCGCAATTCACACTTAAATCTAATTCGGAGGTGCAATTATGGCTCATAAAAAAGGTGTCGGCTCTACTAAGAACGGCCGCGATTCCGAGTCCAAGCGCCTTGGCGTGAAGCGTGCTGACGGTCAGTTCGTTCTGGCAGGCAACATTCTCGTCAAGCAGCGCGGCACTAAGATTCATCCCGGTACCAACGTGGGCAGAGGCAGCGATGATACTCTGTTCGCTCTGGCTAACGGTACTGTCCGGTTCGAGAGACTGGGCCGTGACCGCAAGCAGGTTTCCGTGTACGAAGAAGTGCAGCAGTAATTTAATTTGCTTTGCGACTCAGCATCCCGGACAATTTGTCCGGGATGCTTTCCTTTTGTCTGAAAATCGTCGGTTGCAGTGGAAATCCCTGTAAAACCGTGGTATAATAAATAAAATTCGTGTAAATAAGGATGGAAAACCATGTTTGTAGATGTTGCAAAAATCAGGATCAAGGCCGGTAAGGGCGGCGACGGCAAGGTCGGCTTCCATCGGGAAAAATATATCGCCTCCGGCGGCCCCGACGGCGGTGACGGCGGCAAGGGCGGCGACATCGTCTTCGTTGTGGACGATCATATGGCCACCCTGCTGGACTTCCGTTACAAAAAGAAATATGTCGCCCAGAACGGCGAGCCCGGCGGCTCCAAAAAATGCTTTGGCAAGGATGGTGCCGACACCATCATCAAGGTGCCTCGCGGCACCCTCATCAAGGACGGCGAAACCGGTGCGCTGATCCACGATATGTCTGACGACAAGCCTTTTGTTGCCGCTCGCGGCGGCCGCGGCGGTTGGGGCAACGTGCATTTTGCCACCGCCACCCGTCAGGCGCCCCGCTTTGCAAAGCCCGGTCTGGAGGGTGACGAGCGGTTCATTATTCTGGAGCTCAAGCTGATCGCCGACGTGGGTCTGGTGGGCTTCCCCAACGTGGGCAAGAGCACTCTGCTGTCCATGATCTCTGCTGCCCGTCCCAAGATCGCCAACTACCACTTCACCACCCTTGCTCCCAATTTGGGCGTGGTTTATGTTTCTGAGGGTTCCTCTTTCGTGTGTGCCGACATCCCCGGCATCATCGAGGGTGCTGCCGAGGGCGCAGGTTTGGGTCATGACTTCCTGCGGCACATCGAGCGCTGCCGTCTGCTGGTGCATCTGGTGGACGTTGCCGGCAGCGAAGGCCGCGACCCTGTGGAGGATCTGATCACCATCAACACCGAGCTGCACCAGTACAGCGAAAAGCTTGCCAACCGCCCCCAGATCATTGTTGCCAACAAGTGCGATATTCTGGATCCCGAATCGGACAACCTGCAGCGTCTGCAGGCCAAGGCCGAGGAGCTGGGCTATCAGCTGTTCCGGCTGTCCGCCGCCGCCAATCAGGGCGTGCAGGAGCTGATCTATCACGTGTGGCAGGAGCTGGAAAAGTTGCCTCCCGCAGAGGTCTTCGAGGCCGAAATGACCATCGAGGATGTGGAAGTTCGCGGCGAGCGCGACATCCAGATCACCCGCGGCGACGACGCTGTTTTCTACGTCACCGGCGCATGGGTGGAGCGTGTTCTGGGCTCGGTCAACTTTGACGAGTACGAGTCCCGGATGTATTTCGAGCGTACCCTGCGCAAGGCTGGTGTGTTCGATATGCTGGAAGCCCGGGGCATCCAGGAAAAGGACACCGTGGACGTGCTGGGTATCCAGTTCGAGTACGTCTATTAATTTTCTGACGGGATGGTGATGTGCGGTGAGAAAGCTTGCCAAATACGGTGCGGGGCTTTTGGCTCTGGTATGCGCCTTTGGCCTTGGACGCGGCAACACCGCCTACACCGAAACCGACCTTGCCCTCGCCCGGGAGGAGGCCTATAACAGCGGCTATCATACCGGCTACGACGAGGGCTTGGCGACCCGGCAAGAAGCCATCTATGAGGAGGCTTTTGCCGCCGGACAGGCCGCAGGTTATGAAAGCGGTTATGATACCGGCTTTTCTGAGGGCTCTACCCAAACGATGAGGGACGCACAGGCTGTCCAGCAGCAGTATGCAACGGCAGAACCCCCGGTTTTGCCGCCTGTTGTGCCCACCGAGACGGTCTCCCCCGCCGAAACGCAAGAATCCCAGCAGGCCACCGTCTATATTACCAACAGCGGCACCAAGTATCATCTGGATGGCTGCCAGCATCTGAAAAGCAAGATCGAAAAGACGCTGGAGGAGGCCAAAGCCCTTGGGCTGGAGCCCTGTAAGGTGTGCAATCCGCCAAAATGAATCAACAGATGCACAAACCCCGCCGATTTTGAACTGCACCCCGTCAAGCGGACAATGAAAAAATATAAAATTTTTCACGATCGGTAGCATTGCTGCCGGTCGTTTTTTATGCAGCAAGGAAAAGATTGTGCTTCTCGAAGGGCGTAAGGACGCCCAGGTTGCGTTGCACACGTCGATTGTTGTAATAGCTGATGTAATGGGTGATCATTTGGACCAGTTCCTGCTTGCTGGTAAAGCGCTTGCCGTAGTAGCGCTCACGCTTCAGGATACCCCAGAATCCCTCCATGGGGCCGTTGTCGATGCACCTGGCTACGCGGGACATGCTCTGTGTCATTCCAGCATTCTCCAGCTTGCGGTGGAATCCTCTGTTTGTATATTGAAACCCTCGATCAGAAT
>CAZVRM010000187.1:0-3787 GCA_964629605.1 uncultured Oscillospiraceae bacterium | reverse complement strand
AAGCTTCGGTGGTAAGTCGGCCGTCACGGTTATAGCGTCCCAGAGAAAACAAGCAATCTGACTGACCGGATGTCAAACAGCTTTTCACTTCGTTACAGGTCAGCGTGATGCGAAAACCCATTTCTTGCAGAAGCGTATCAGCGCCTTCGGTTAGCTGACCAAATGGATAGGCATAGCAAAGGGGTGAAAATCCACAATTTTCCTCCATTGCCGTTTGCAGCGCCTGCACATCGGTGCAAAAAGCATCTTTCCAGTGAACCAACGACTCACCGGGCTGTTGAGAACTGCCTTTTCGAGGAGATAAATGGTGAAAATAGTAAGAATGATTGGCCAATTCCAGTCGTGGAGAAGCTGCCGCCAGGGATATATCTTCCCAACTCATACAGGTGTGGGGTGATCCGTCTTCGCCGGAAGTCGTATAAATATCGGTGTATTCGCCGACAACCGAAATGACTGCATATGCATCATAACGCTCCAAAAGGGGCGGCAGTAAGGTCAGATTATTTCGATAACCATCATCCAGCGTGATGAGAATGGGCCTTGCCGGAAGGGAACCCACACCATCGGCGAAGGCAACCAGTTCGGCCAAGGACACGCTCTCAAATCCCTCGGCGCGCAGCCATTGCAGATCCTCCTCCACCCGTTGGATGGGACAAACATACTGGGCTGCAGCACTCTCTTTGGTGACCAAACTATGATACATGATGACAGGTAATTCCACCGTCGTACCACGTGGAGAAAAGGTTTCTATCGTTGGTTTTTGATAAAAATGGAGTAACACACAAGCAAGAACGAACGAAAAAACGGAAAAAATCGAAATGATTCGTTTCATTGACATCCACCTCAATGGAGGATATGCATCTGCGGCGGTTGACATTCCCGACAAAAAGCCGTAAAATAGAAACAGTATCCAACAGAAAGGCAGGGATGTTTTCTATGAAAAACCTTATCATTACCATCAGCCGTCAGTACGGCAGCGGCGGCCGCAAGATCGGTCAGCAGTTGTCTCAGGAACTGGGCATCCCGTTTTATGATAGCGAGATCATTGACCTGGCCGCCAAGGAAAGCGGTCTGGCCGCCGACTTTATTCGTGGACAGGAGCAGCAGCTGACCCAGAGTTTGCTGTTTTCTTTGGTGACCAATTTCACCTCCAATAGCAGCGCGTTCAATCCCAATATGCTGTCGCTGTCTGATCAGGTGTATCTGGCACAGGCCAAGGCCATCCGCTCTCTGGCAGACAAGGGCCCCTGCGTCATCGTGGGCCGTTGCGCTGACTGGGTGCTGGAAAAGGACTATGACGTATTGCGTGTCTTTGTTTGCGGCCCTCTGGAGGCTCGTTGCAAGCGCGCCGTGGAGGAATACGGCGACAAGGAAGAGGATATTCAGAAGACCGTCAAGAACATCGACAAGCAGCGTGCCCGGTATTGCCAGCATTATTGCGACAAGGCCTGGGAGGATGCGGAGAATTACGACCTGTGCCTGAACAGCGGCACCGTCAGCATCGAAAACTGCGTGTCCATCGTCAAGAGCGCCTATCAAGAGCTGGCAAAGTAAGATTTTGCGTATAAGAAAGCCCCGAACCGAGCGGTTCGGGGCTAATTTTTTTAGAAACAGCAGCCCATGCGGCAGCACAGATTACACATTAGGTTAGCGAAACACATACTGGCGCAGTAACGCCCCATGCTCATGCCCTGGCTATAGCCACCGGCTTGACGGTAGGTGTTGCCGCCTCGCTCCAGCTCATCCAGATAAGTTTCGTACTCGGCGTTGCCGGGATCCATCCTGCAGGCCTGCCGTGCGTGCTCCAGAGCCAGAATACGGTTGCCCTGTCCGGCGTTGGCGATGGCACTGTAATAATACCACTTGGCAGTGCGGTCGGCAATATTGCTCAGTACGTGCAGCGCCTCGGCATAGTGCCGTGCGGCGATGTAGTTGCGGGCAGCACGAAGCTCGGGCGTTTCCTCGGGATCCTGCTGGGTCTGCTGCTGAGAGCCATAGGCTGTCCAGCCGCGGAAGGGGTCCCAGGTATAGGTCTGCCAGCCGCCCTGACCGTAGCCACTTTGACCGTAGCCACTTTGACCGTAGCCGCCATAACCGGAATAACCGCCATAGCCATATCCGCCGTAGCTGCCTTGACCACTTGCGCCGCCTTGGGCACCATACTGGTTGGCAGTGCCGTTTTTGATGGCATCGTAGGCCGCATTGACTTCTTTCATTTTTTCCTCGGCGGTTTTATCGCCGGGATTTACGTCAGGATGATATTGTTTGGCCAGTTTACGGTAGGCCTTTTTGATGTCTTCGTCGCTGGCGTCACGGCTGACGCCAAGCACTTCATAGGGATCTCTCATTCGGGAGCTCCCTCCTTCTTTTTCTCTTTCTGTTCCTGCCGGGTACGAGCCTCGTGATACCGCGTCCACACGCCCTCAAACAGGATATTTTTCAATAATCCGACATCCTGCACCAGAGGAAGTCGATCAAAGGCAGCTGCAAAACTGCTTGCTACCATCAAAAGCATGGGTTCAAAGTCTGAAAGCGGCTGAGGCTGGCCTTGGTTCATGATCAAAAGAGGATTGTAGCGGCCTTTTTTGGCATCTTTTTGCAGATCCACCGCTGCATCCTGCAGATAGATGAACTGCCCCAGGAAAAAGCCCATTTCCCGGAGCGGCGGTGACCAGTGATCCTCCTGCTCTACAAACAGCTCGGCCATCAGCCGGCCAAAGGCGGAAGCACATTTGTCCGGGACGGCTTCATTGGCCTGTTCCAGTGCGGTTAACGCTGCCAGCTCCTGTTCGATGTGAGCGCATTGTCGGGGCAGGCGGGTTTTGACCTTGTCATAAGCCGGCTGCATCTGCTCCATCAAGCCCTTTTTCAGCTTGTCGCCTTCGTCCTGCCAATCGTCCCGCAGCTTGTGATAGGTAAGCGCTATCGTCAAATCGGCGGCGTAGGTGGAAAAGCGGTTCTGCCAAAAGGACTGAGGCTTGGCGGGGTGGACGGCGCATCGCGCGCTGTCGGGCTGCTCCTCCGGTTCGTAAAGGGAGGACAGCACCAGGATCAAAAAGGTCATGTCGTAGTTGAGAGCCAACCGGTGCAGCGAGCCTGCCTGCTCCTTGAGGGCGTGGCACAGGCCGCAGTAGCAGCCCCGATACCGAGCCAGCTGTTCCTCCGAAAGGGTGTCCTTCCGGGCAATCACGTAGCCAAACATCAGCTCTTACGGACGAAACTTTCGCCGCACTTGGGGCAGGTGATGCGGATCTTGCCCTTGCCCTTGGGCACACGGGTGGTAATCCCGCACTTGGGACACTTGTAAAACCGATAATATTTCTTCTGCTGCATCCGCTGCTTCAGTCCGGAAAACTTCCGGGTCATGTTGTAGCGGAGGGTCAGATAAGCGTTGTTTTCCGCCCGGCGCTTGTAGGTGTTGCGAGAGAACATTCGGATATAGCTGTAAACAAGCGCGGTGATAGAGATCAACCAAAAGACGGTGCTGAGCAGTCCTTTGAGAAGCATTGTCAGCACCAATCCGATCAATGCGGTGGTGTTGAGAAAACGATTGAACTCATCCACGCCATAGCGGCCCATCATGACTTTTTGCAGCCAATTTCGCATAAATTACGCCTCCACAGGGTAAAAGAAAGATTCATACTCTATTACTTTACCCTAAAACTGTAACTTACGCAAGGATTTTCCATGAACGAATCGTAAATTTCCGCTGAAAGGGGCTGCCCGTGTCCGTTTGCATTTGTATAACGAACCTGTTATAATAAATTTATCTGCGAAAAGCAGAGAA
>CAZVRM010000186.1:0-3831 GCA_964629605.1 uncultured Oscillospiraceae bacterium | reverse complement strand
TGTAAGAAAGTCCATCGTCAGACATTTGGTAGTCACTGGCCACGGCGGGAATGACACCGCCGTCGGGGCTGGCCTTCATCAGGCCTTCGAAGATGTTGAACAAAACCTCGTTGGTTCCGGCGTTGACCGCCTTGTGGGGATCGAGGCTGTCCAGATCCTGCGCGATACCGACCGTGACTGAGTTCCCGTCTGCGGGTAACTCGCCCGATTCTGCAGATCCCGCGCCGCCGTTGCTTTGCGTTGTACCGTCTCCGCATCCGCCGAGTAAGGTCAACAGCATTGCGGCCGCAGTCAGCAGCAAAAGGGCCCGTTTCAAACTTCTGGGCATTTTGCTTCTTCCTTTCTGGGGAACGCTCGCTCCCCTCTGCAATTCTCGCAACTGTATTTCGTTGTAGCTGTATCCTTGATACAACTGATAGAATTTTATCATACTTTCAAAAAAATGCAAGGTTTTTGCACCATTCTCCTTAAATTTTACATAGTTTCTACATCTTTCGTCGGCTGCCAATGGATACAACGCGGGGCAGATTGACTTTTCCTCTGCCCTTTGGTATACTTGAAAAAATCTGACATCGAAATATCTTTTGAGATGAAAGAGAAGCATGATTGAATAACCGCCGTGTACCCACGGTGTCATTTGCTGTATCTTTCAGAGGATACAGCTTTTTTATTAGGCGCAAAGCCTATTCCAATTACATTTTTCGGAGGATCGGGAATGAAGTCTCTCATCCATCAGCTGGAGCTGGAGCACGATCTGTCTAACCGGGATCTGCTGGCGCTGATCCTGCTGGATGACCGGGAAGCAGAAGCGCATCTGGCAGCGCGGGCCCAGTCGGTTCGGCAGCGCGTCTACGGCAAAGACGTTTATATCCGTGGTCTCATTGAGTTTACCAACTATTGCAAAAACGACTGCTATTATTGCGGTATCCGCCGGAGCAACGGCTGCGCCCAGCGGTATCGGCTGACCCAGCAGGAGATTTTGGACTGCTGCCGCGCCGGGTACGCTCTGGGCTTCCGCACCTTTGTGCTGCAGGGCGGCGAGGATCCTTATTTTACCAAAGAACGGGTGGCAGAGCTTGTCCGCGCCATCAAACAGGCGCACCCCGACTGCGCCGTGACCCTTTCGGTGGGCGAAAAGGATCGGGACACCTACCAGGCCTGGTTTGACGCCGGTGCCGACCGCTATCTGCTGCGGCATGAAACCGCCGATGACGGCCTGTACCGCAAATTGCATCCTGCCGAGCTGTCTCTGGCGCACCGGATGGACTGTCTCAGCACCCTAAAGGACATCGGCTATCAGGTGGGCTGCGGCTTTATGGTGGGCTCCCCCGGACAGACCCCCGAAATGCTGGTATCCGACCTGCGGTATCTGCAAAAATTGCAGCCCCACATGGTGGGCATCGGCCCCTTTATCCCCCATAAAGACACCCCCTTCCGGGATGCGCCTGCCGGCACGGCACAGATGACCCTGCGTCTGCTGGCCATCATCCGGCTGATGCTGCCGGAGGTGTTGCTGCCGGCAACCACCGCTCTGGGCACCATTCAGGGCGACGGACGCCAGCAGGGCATGAAATACGGTGCGAATGTGGTGATGCCCAACCTGTCTCCCCTGTCGGTTCGCAAAAAATACGCCCTGTACGACAACAAGATCGCCACCGGCGAGGAAGCCGCCGAAAGCGTTGCTCTGCTGAAACAGAGCATGGAAGCCGTAGGCTACCGGGTGGTCACCGCCCGGGGTGACTGGAAAGGCGGTGCCAAATGACCCCAAAACGGCTGCATAAGATACTGAAACCCTATTATATCTTTGCAATTCTGCTGGCGCTGTGGTTTTTGGCCTCCTGGCTGGAGATCTGGAACACCTATCTGCTGCCGCCGCCCTGGAAGGTGGCCCGCACCTTTGTCACCATGCTGCAGCGGGGCGAGATCGCAACCTCTATTCTGGTGAGCCTGCGCCGGGTGCTTTCCGGTATGTCCATCGCCTTTGTGCTGGCCTTTTTGGGCGGCCTGCTGGCAGCCTATCGCCCTTCTCAGTCGGAATATCTGCGGCATATCACCAATTTTATGCGAAATGTGCCGCCCCTGTCGCTGATTTCCCTGCTGATCCTGTGGTTCGGCATCGGCGAGACCTCCAAGCTGATCGTCATTGTGCTGGCCTCCTTCTTCCCCATGTATCTCAACATCAGCAAGGGCTTTCTGGAGTGCGACCGCAAGCTTATTGAGGTGGGCAAATCCATGGGCTTCAGCGGCTTCAAGATTTTTTGGAAAATCTGCCTGCCCTACGCCCGGGAGGACATTCTGGTTGGCCTTCGCACCGGCTTGGGCTACAGCTGGCGGGCGCTGATCGGCGCGGAGATGTTTGCCGCTGCCAGCGGTCTGGGCTATATGATCGTTTACGCCCAGCAAATGTCCCGCTCCGACAAGGTTCTGATTGGTATTTTTCTGATCGGATTGATCGGTACGATTTCCGACTGGCTGTTTTCCCTGTTGATCCGGAAGGTTTGTGTGGGAGGTGCGAAAAATGACTGAGCAGATCGAAATTCGCGGCCTTTGCAAGGCCTTTTCGGTGGAAGGACGCAAAGTGGAGGTGCTGCGGGAGCTGGAGCTCACCGTCCCCGCCCGGGAGATCACTGTTCTTTTGGGACGCAGCGGCTGCGGTAAGACCACCCTTTTGCGGCTGATCGGCGGTCTGGACAAGGACTTCACCGGTACCATCACCACCCCCGGCGATGCCCGGACGGCCTTTGTGTTCCAGGAGGCGCGGCTGATGCCCTGGCTCACCGTCCGGCAGAACATCGCCTTCGGCCTGAAGAAAAAGGAGATCGACCCGGCAGAAATTGATGCTCTCATCCGTCTCACGGGACTGGAGGGCTTTGCCGACGCCTATCCCCGGCAGCTTTCGGGCGGTATGAGCCAGCGGACTGCACTGGCAAGGGCATTGGCTTTACATCCACAGTTTATTCTGATGGACGAGCCCTTTGCCGCCCTGGATCACTTCACCCGTGAGAAGATGCAGCAGGCGTTGCTGGACATCCACAAAAACAGCCGCTGCGGCGTGCTGTTCGTGACCCACAGCATTGACGAGGCGCTGGCCATCGGCCACCGGATCGTGGTGCTGGAAGACAAAAAGGTGAAAAAAGTATATCCTCTGGAGCGCGGCTGGCGCGAGACCTGCAGCGAGGAGCAGTACCGGACGCTGAAAGAGAATATCCTTTCTTCCATACATCATTAACAAACAAGGAGACTTAAAATGAAAAGCAGAAGATTTGCGTGTGCGATTCTGACCCTGATCCTGATTTGCTCTCTGGTTCTCACCGGCTGCGGAAAACAGGATGCCCTGAGCGAGATTACCGTCACCTATGTGACCTCTCCCCTGAACGTTCCCTCCATCGTGGAGAAAAACCACAGTATCTTTGCCGAGAATATGAAAGATCTGGGCATTGAGACCGTCAAGTATTCCGAGCTGACCTCCGGCGCCGATCAGACTCAGGCATTGGCCTCCGGCGACATTCAGTTCCTGTACTGCGTGGGTGCCACCTCGGTGATCCTGTCGGCCGCCAACGACGCTGATATTAAAATTATTTCCATGTATAGCCGCTCTCCCGAGGCCTTCTGCCTGTTCTCCAATGACGAGAGCATCAACAGCCCCGAGGATCTCCGCGGCAAGACCATCGCCGGCCCCCAGGGCACCATTCTCCACGAGCTGCTGGTGGCCTATCTGGCCAGCGGCGGCATGACCCTGAATGATGTGCAGTACATGAACACCACCATCCCCGACGGCATGGCCGCCATGATGGGCGGCAGCGTGGACTGCGCTCTGCTGGCCGGTGCCGC
>CAZVRM010000185.1:0-3837 GCA_964629605.1 uncultured Oscillospiraceae bacterium | reverse complement strand
TGGACTGCTGTGATGCCATTTTCTCCCGTCGGGATCTGGAAAAGCGGCAGCAGATTTTGAAGGACTCTCACGTTGGCTCTTTTGCGGTCATCGGCATGGTGCTGTTGGCGCTGTGCAGCTTCGCGCTGTGGAGCGAAAGTTGGGAAGTGCCCCTGTTGCCGCTGGCATTGCTGCCGGTGGCGGTGCGCTCGACGGCAGCCATCGCTGTCACTTGCATGAAACCCATGGGGCACAGTCAGTACGCCGGGGCGTTTGATCAAAAAGAGTGGTGGAACACCCTCTGTCTGCCGGTGGTTTGCCTGCTGCTGTCCTGCAGCGTGGCGCTGATTTTCGGCTGGCAGGGCATTGCGCCCCTTGCGGGCGCGTTGGGCTACGGTCTGGCAGTCTGGTATGCCTCCCGGCAGTTGGGCGGTATGTCGGGCGATGTGTCGGGCTTTGCCCTGACATTGGGAGAACTGTGCGGCGCGGCTGCGCTGGCACTGCTGTAAAGGAGGAAGCACCATGCACTTGATCATTGGCGGCGCCTTTCAGGGAAAGACCGACTGGGCAAAGGCGCAGTTTTCCCTGACGGATGCCCAGATTGTGGAATGTACCGAGGAACATCTTCCTGCGATTTCTGCAAAATGCATCACCCATCTGGAGCGCTTTGCCCTGTGCTGTCTGCGGCAGGGACAGGAGCCCAAAACGGTGCTTTTGCAGCAAAAAGACGGCTGGAAGGACAGCGTTTTGATCTGTGACGATATTTCCTGCGGTGTCGTGCCGCTGGATGCCGAAACGAGAGCGTGGCGTGAGGCCTGCGGTCGGATGCTGAGCGCCCTCAGCGTGGATGCCGAAACCGTCACACGGATCTTTTGTGGGTTGCCCCAGAGGTTGAAATGATGCAAAGAATTCATCTGATCCGCCACGGCGCTACCGTGGCAAATATGCAAAACTTATACTGTGGAAAGTCCGACCTGCCCCTCGCACCCGAGGGCGAGGCCGCATTGCGGAAAATGATCGCAAAGGGCGGCTATCCTGCGGCCGAGGGCTGCCGGATCATTACCTCCGGGATGCAGCGCACCGAGCAGACCCTTAAGCTGATCTACGGCGATGTGGAGCATGAGATCGATCGGTCTTTCCGGGAGATCGACTTCGGCGCTTTTGAGCTGCAAAGCTATGCCCAGCTGAAAGAGCGTGAGGATTATCAGCAGTGGCTGGAGGGTGACAACGCCCGCAACCGCTGCCCCGGCGGTGAAAGCGGCGAAGATGTGGCAAACCGGGTGCGTCCGGCCTTTGACGCCTTGCTGGCCGACGGACGGGATACCATTCTCATCGCCCACGGCGGCGTCATCGCAACCATCATGACCGACCTGTTCCCCGACAGCAATGCCAGCCGCTATGAGTGGCAGCGGGAACCGGGACAGGGCTGGTCGGTGACCTTTGAAGAGGGAAAACCGGTGAAAAGTGAGCCCCTGCCCGACCAGTTCCTCAACGAGGAAAAGACGTTGGGCAAAAAATGGGCGTGGGTGTCCATGGGCTTTGTGATGGGTGCGCTGGCAGCCGTCACGCTGGCGGCCTACAGCGCTATGGAGCAGACGCACAGAGAGCTTCTGTGGTTCGCTGTGGCAGCGGTGCTGCTGGTGGTGTCTCAGGTGCTGCGCTTCAAAAAGCTGCGCTGCCCCTATTGCGGCAAGTCGGTGGCGCCCCTGAAATTTTTTGGCAGTCCCAAGCTGGCCTGCCCCCGTTGCGGACGCATTTATCGGTACGAAGAATAATCCATTCTGTCATTCTGAGGCCGCAGGCCGAAGAATCTCCTGTGTCAGTGCACCCTGCCTGTTGTGGGAGATCCTTCGCTGCGCTCAGGATGACAGTTTTTTGTTGCGTAAGGGGCTTTTCTATGCTATGCTGAAAGAAAACTGACCCTGTAGATTTTCTCTTTTGAGGAGGTCACTTTATGGAAAACTTCACCTTTAAACTGCAGCCCGAGGAAAAAAAGCCCCTGTATGAGCAGCTTTACCGCTATATTATTGAAGAAATTGAGGCCGGACGGCTGAAAAACGGCGAAAAACTGCCCTCCAAGCGGGCGATTTGCGCCCATCTCCATATCAGTCAAAGCACCGCGGAGACGGCCTACGGGATGCTGACCGCCGAGGGCTATCTCCGCGCCCGACCCAAGAGCGGCTATTATGTCAGCGCCGATCTGTACCGTCCGGTAAGCCGGGAGCCTGCACCGGCAGCTGATGTGCCACTTGTTCCCCAAACCGCCGCGCAGTATGATTTTTCCACCGGCGCGGTGGATACCGGGGTGTTTCCCTATGCCTCCTGGGCGCGGCTGAGCCGGGAAGTGGTGTCCCAAAATCCGCAGCTGCTGCAGCGGGGAGAGGCACAGGGCGACATGGCCTTTCGGCAGGCGCTGGCGGAGTTTTTGCGGGAGTATCGGGGCGTGCGCTGTCAGCCCGATCAAATCGTGGTGGGAGCCGGTCTGGAATATCTGCTCAACGTTTTGGTGCAGGTCTTGCCGGAAAACAGCGTCTATGGTCTGGAAGACCCGGGCTATCATGCCGCGTGGCAGGTTTTGCGCAACCACGGCAGAACCTGTCGCATGATCCCACTGGACGACAGCGGTTTGCGGGAGGATAAGCTGCGGGAAAGCGGCGCAACGGTGGCCTTTGTCACCCCTTCCCACCAATTTCCCATGGGCTGCACCATGCCGGTAGGACGACGTTCGGCGCTGCTCAGCTGGGCAGGAGAGCGGGAGGAGCGCTTCATCGTGGAGGACGATTACGACAGCGAGTTCCGCTATGCCAGCCGCCCCATCCCTGCCATGCAAAGTCTGGATGACGGGGGAAAGGTCATCTATGTGGGTACTTTTTCCCGCTCCATTGCGCCCTCCATCCGTGTGGCCTATCTGGTGCTGCCCCGACGGCTGCTGCCGGTATATGAGCAGCGGCTGGGCTTTGCGGCCTCCACCGTGTCTCGATTTGAGCAGCAGACGCTGGCGGCCTTTTTGCAGCGGGGACTGTATGGGCGGCATCTGCGGCGGGCAGCCAACCTGTACCGAAAAAAGCAGCAGATCTTGCTGGAGGAACTGGCAAAGATCGACGGCGCACAGGTCGGGGGTGCACAGGCCGGATTGCATTTTCTGCTGACCGTACCGGGAAAACCCGAGAAATGGCTGGTGGAGCAGGCGGCAAAGGCCGGGGTGCCGGTGCGCGGCCTGTCTGGCTATTGCCGGGCGTGTGACTGCCCGGAGAGCACGCTGGTGCTGGGCTTTGCAGGACTGAAATTGGAGGAGATCCCGGCGGCGGCACAGGCCCTGCGGGAAGCGTTTGGAGATGAAATTCAGAATTCTTAAGATTTACAGACCTTGTGAGGGCTTGGAAAATATGGTATTATATGGAAAAGGAAAGCGAGGTGCACCTTATGGTAGAAGTGACGATGAAATTCCCATTTTTACTGCGCAGCATCTTGAAAGGTTTGTCATTTTATTGGCCAATGATGCTGATTTTCGTTCCTTTTGGCTATACTGCAGCCTTTTTCTGGAGAAAGCTGCGGCATAAATGGCTGCTACTGGTGCCGCCGGTGCTGTATCTGCTCGGCGAAGTCTGGGTATGGCTGAATGTCACAGGCGTTCTGGGCAACTGGGGCATCGATGTGCGATCCCCCGTGAATCTGATTCAGTATCTGCTGTTTTTTACATGGGGTGAGCTGGTAGGCTTTGTCTTCAGCTTCGTCAAGAAAACTTAAAGAAGTCCTGTGGAAAGGACAAATAAATAGAAAAGCGGCTCGTTTGAGCCGCTTTTTTCAGTCTGTCAAAGAACCTCGCGGAAGCGAGGTTCTTGTGGTATAATGAAGACG
>CAZVRM010000184.1:0-3841 GCA_964629605.1 uncultured Oscillospiraceae bacterium | reverse complement strand
CGCTGCTGCGCTGGAGCAAGATCGTCATCTGCACCGACGCCGACGTGGACGGCTATCAGATCCGCACCCTGATCCTCACCATGCTGTACCGGCTGACCCCCCGTCTGATCGAGGACGGCTATGTATATATCGCAGAATCTCCCCTGTATGAGATCACCTACAAGGATAAGTCCTATTTTGCCTACACAGACAAGGAGAAGGACGATTATGTAAAGAAGATGGCAGGCAAAAAGCTTACCATCATGCGTTCCAAGGGTCTTGGTGAAAACGAGCCTGACATGATGTGGCAGACCACTATGAACCCCGAAACCCGCCGTCTGATCCGTGTTATGCCCGAAGATGCGGAACTGACGGCACAGGTGTTTGATCTGTTGCTGGGCGATAACCTGCAGGGACGTAAAGAATATATTGCCGAAAACGGCGCCCAGTATCTGGAACTGGCAGACTTGAGTTAAAGGAGGGTTTTTATGCATTTTACCGAAGAAAGAATCACAAGAACCCTTACTGAAAACTATATGCCCTACGCCATGAGCGTCATCGTGTCCCGTGCCCTGCCGGAGATCGACGGCTTCAAGCCCTCTCACCGCAAGCTGCTGTACACCATGTACAAGATGAATCTGCTCTCCGGCAACCGCACCAAGTCGGCCAATGTGGTGGGTCAGACCATGAAGCTCAACCCCCACGGCGATGCTGCCATCTATGAAACCATGGTGCGCCTCAGCCGGGGTAACGGCGCCCTGCTGACTCCCTTTGTGGACAGCAAGGGCAACTTTGGTAAGGTCTATTCCCGTGATATGGCCTACGCCGCCGCCCGATACACCGAGGTCAAACTGGACAGCGTTTGCAACGAGCTGTTCTCTGACATCGACGCTGACGCCGTGGATTTTGTGGACAACTACGACGGCACTTTAAAAGAGCCCACCCTGCTGCCCACCACCTTCCCTAACATTCTGGCAAACCCCAACCTGGGTATTGCCGTCGGTATGGCCTGCCAGGTGTGCGGCTTTGATCTGAACGAGTTGTGCCGTACCACCATTGAACGCATCAAGAATCCTCAGCATGATCTGCTGAGTACACTGATTGCTCCCGACTTCCCCACCGGCGGCGAATTGATTTATGATCGTGCACAGCTGGAAAATATTTACCGCACCGGCCGCGGCTCCTTTAAAGTGCGTGCAAAATGGAACTATCTCAAAAAAGAAAATATCATTGAGATTACCGAGATTCCTTATACCACAACGGTGGAAGCCATCATCGACAAGGTCACTGAGCTGATCAAGGGCGGCAAGATCCGTGAGATCTCTGATATGCGTGACGAGACCGGTAAAGAAGGTCTGAAAATCGCCATCGACCTCAAGCGAGGAACCGATCCCGACAAGTTGATGGCCAAGCTGATGAAGATGACGCCGCTGTGCGACAGTTTCTCCTGTAACTTCAACATTCTGATCGGTGGTATGCCCCGCGTTATGGGTGTAGGCGAGATTCTGGAGGAATGGACTGCCTGGCGCACCGAGTGTGTCCGTCGCAAGCTGTACCACGATCTGCAGAAGAAAAAGGCCAAGCTGCACCTACTGAAGGGTCTGCGCAAGATCCTGCTGGACATCGACCGAGCCATCGCCATTATCCGCGACACCGAGGAGGACGCCGAGGTCATTCCCAACCTGATGATCGGCTTCGGTATCGACGAAGTGCAGGCCGAGTTCATCGCAGAGATCAAGCTGCGCAACATCAACAAGGAACACATTCTCAAGCGATTGAAAGAAGTATCTGATCTGGAGGACGAGATCGATCGTCTGGAGGATATTCTGGCCAGTAAAAGCAAGCTGCGCAACCTTATTATCAAGGAACTGGAAAACATCATCAAGAAATATCCTACCAAGCGCCGGACGCAGATCGTCTATGAGCATGAGGTGCAGGAATATGACGAAAGTCAGCAGATCGAAGATTATCCCGTCAATATTTTCCTGTCCAAGGATGGCTATTTCAAAAAGATCATTCCCCAGTCCCTGCGTATCAGCAGTGAGCAGAAGTTCAAAGAAGGTGATAGTCTTCGCCAGACCTTTGAAAGCACCAATAAGGCGGAGGTTATTTTCCTCACCAATCAAGGTCAGGCCTACAAGTCCCATCTGTATGACTTTGACGACACCAAAGCCAGCGTGCTGGGCGATTATCTGCCCCAGAAGCTGGGTATGGATGAAAATGAAGCCCCTATCTTCATGCTTCTGCCGGGAGATTTCAACGGAAATCTGGTTTATGTCTTTGAAAACGGTAAGATCGCAAAGGTTGAACTCTCTTCCTTTGCCACCAAATCCAACCGTAGGAAGCTTACCGGTGCCTATCATACAGGCTCGCCGTTGGTTGCGGTTTTCCACACCACTCCCGATGCAGAGATCGCCCTTTACACCCAAAGCCGCATCCTGATTGTCAACACTGCACAGCTTCAGGCAAAGACCACTCGTGCCGCTCAGGGTGTCGCTGTCATGACATTAAAGAAAAATCAGCAGATCACTCGTGCTGCATTGCTTGCAGAAGCTGGCATCGAAAACATTGCCCGCTATCGGACGAGAACATTGCCTGCCGCCGGTGCACTGATCAAGGAAGAGGATGCTCCGGACAAACAAATGTCTCTGTTGTAAAGCATTTTTGCTTTTCACCATAATCAAGAAACCTCCTGCGTGCATAGACTGCTGCAGGAGGTTTTTTTATGCCAATTTTACCCTATGACCGCGACGTGGCCGTTACCTATGCCCACACTTGGGCCTACCGCCGGAATCCGGCATTTTACGACTTCAGCCCCTTTGGCGGTGACTGCACTAATTTTGCAAGCCAGTGTATCTATGCAGGTGCAGGCATCATGAATTTCACGCCCACCTTTGGTTGGTATTACCGTAGTGCATACGATCGCACCCCATCCTGGACGGGCGTGCAGTACCTTTATGATTTTCTCACCCGAAATCTTGGCCCCGGCCCCTTTGCCACAGAGGTTTCTCTCAGTGGTTTGGAGCCGGGTGATGTTGTTCAGCTTGCCATTGACCAAGATATTCGTTACCAGCATACCCCGGTAGTCGTTCGGGTGGACGCTCCTACCCTGACCGGTATTCTGGTAGCCGCTCACAGCAATGACGTGGACTTTCGCCCGCTTTCTACCTATCAGATTCGAAAATTACGCTGTTTACATATTGATGGCGTACGTTCGCAAAGTTAAAAACAGCCAGGACCTTATCGGTCCTGGCTGCTCATCAAGATTCAGATGTTAATACGTTCCCAGATTCGCAGAGCCGTCGCCCTTTGCATCGGAGCCGAACACATAGTCGTTACCAGGAAGAATGGCATTCAGCGCCACACCGGCGATGGCAGCAATGGCCATAGCGGTCAGAGTAATAGCAGTACTGCCCACATAGAAGGTAATACCCTCAGAGAAGCCCAGGCCACACACCAGGATGACAGCAGCGATAATCAGATTTCGGCTGTTGGTCAGATCCACCTTATTTTCCACCACATTACGGATACCAACGGCGGAGATCATACCATACAGGATGAAAGAAACACCGCCAACGATGGCTGCAGGGATGGAGTTGACCAACGCGTCAAACAACGGGCTAAAAGACAACACCACTGCATAAATCGCAGCCAGACGAACCACCTTGGGATCGTAAACACGGCTCAGCGCAAGAACACCGGTGTTTTCACCGTAAGTGGTATTGGCAGGGCCGCCGAACAGACCGGCCACAGCGGTGGCCAGACCATCACCCAGCAGGGTGCGATGCAGACCGGGATCTTCGATAAAGTTCTTGTTGCAGGTAGCGGAAATGGCAGAAATATCACCGATATGCTCCATCAT
>CAZVRM010000183.1:0-3859 GCA_964629605.1 uncultured Oscillospiraceae bacterium | reverse complement strand
GGGAATCCGTATGCTCCCGGATTGGGAAACGGATTGCCACACCGGTCTGCCGACCGGTTCGCAATGACAGAATCGCATTTTGCAACGCGCCCGTTGCTGTTTTATTCCTTATCGGCAGCTTCGTCGGCTTCCACCAGACGCATACCTGCCACCGAGCTGACCGGCAGAGAGAAGGCGATGGCCTGAGCTTTGGAGCGCAGACCGGCCTCGTCCATGATGGCGGTCATGATATTATCCCGCAGCTCCCGGCGCACCACGATAAAGATCATTTCTTTTTCTTTGACCAGCGACACGCCCAGGAATTTCTCGGCGCGCTCGGTGCCGGTACCCTTGGCGTGGATCACCGTGCCGCCGCCGGCCTTCTGAGCGCGGGCAGCGTCCATGATCTGGTTGGTATAGCCCTGATTGGCGATGACAATCAGCAATTCATACTTGGTATCCTTCAAGGTGGTTTCTTCCCCCTTTTCAAAATTCTGTCCGTCGGTGAGGAAATACAGCGCCCGTTTGCCGCCGATGGCGCTCATGGGAATGGCAAAGGCAATGCCGGTGCCGGGCACGTCGATCTGCAGTCGGCGCTCCAGACCTTTTTTGGCCTCTTTCCAGCTTTCATCGGTGACCACCGACAGAGCCACCGCCTTTTCACTTTCCTCCAGACCGAAATATTCCAGCATTTCGCTGGCGGCGGTGCCGTAGCCCACCGTATCAAAGGCCACGTGGATGCCGCAGCTTTCGTACAGCGAGCGGAAATGCTTGGTGTTATTTCGATTCATGATGGTGACCATCAAATAAAGTTCACTCATAAGACGGCCTCCTTACAGGTTGATGATGGCGTCGTCGTCCATCATATCGAACACATAGACCAGTTCGCTCTGACGCTTGACGGCACGCTTTTTCTGCAGCTGATAGACCAGACCCAGCACCTGAATGGTGATCAGCGGGGTCATGGCGACCATGGCCACCACGCCAAAGGCATCGGTGACGATGTTGCCGCCCACGGCGATACAGGCACCCTGGGCAAAGGGCAGCAGGAATGTGGCGGTCATGGGACCGGAGGCCACGCCGCCCGAGTCAAAGGCAATTGCCGTAAAGATCTTGGGTACATAGAAGGACAGGCCGATGGCGATGGCATAACCGGGGATCAACAGCCACATGATGTTCAGGCCGGTCAGCACGCGCAGCATAGCCAGACCCACCGAGGTAGCCACGCCGATGGACATAGCCGCGCCCATAGCGCGGGCTGAGATGGCGCCGTCGGTCAGCTCCTCCACCTGCTTGTTCAGCACGTAAACGGCAGGCTCGGCCTTAACGATAAAGTAACCGATCAGCATACCGATGGGGACGATGATCCAGCGGAAATCGTGGGAGGCCATCTGCTGACCCATGTAGTTTGCCGCCGGCATAAAGCCCACATTTGCACCGGTGAGGAACAGCACCAGACCGATGTAAGTATACAGCAGACCCACCAGGATCCTACGCAGGCTGCGCATGGGCAGCTTGAGGCTGATGATTTGGAAGATGCCGAAGAAGATGATGATGGGGGCAAGCGAAATGGCGATCTCTTTCATATAGGTGGGCAAACCGATTTGGAACAGCTCCCACAGCTCGGCAGAGTTGGCGATCTCAGGCATAACGGGAGGGGTATAGGTGCTGCCGTCGGGCTTGAAGACCATACCCAGCACCAGCACCGCCAGAATGGGGCCAACCGAACACAGGGCAACCAGACCGAAGGAGTCACTGGCTGCGTGACGGTCGCTTCGGATGGCAGAAATACCGACGCCTAGTGCCATGATAAAGGGCACCGTCATGGGGCCGGTGGTCACGCCGCCCGAGTCAAAGGCAATGCTCCAAAAGGTTTCGGGAACAAAGCAGGCCAGGCCAAAGACCAGAATGTAGCAGCCCACCAGCAGCTTGTTCAGCGGAATGGAGAACAGCATACGCAGCAGGGCCACCACCAGGAACAAACCAACACCCAGCGCTACCGACAGCACGATGACCGCATTGGGGATGGAGGGCACCTGATTTGCAAGCACCTGCAGGTCGGGCTCGGAAATAGTGATGATGAAGCCCAGAATAAAGCTGACGCTGATGACGATCCATAGCTTTTTGGTGCGGGTCATTGCCGCACCCACCTTTTCGCCCATGGGGGTCATGCTGGTTTCCGCGCCCAAAGTAAAGAACATCAGGCCCAGTACGATCATGACCGCACCCATCAAAAAGCACAGCAGGATGCTGGGCGAAATGGGCGCCACCGAGAAGCACAGGATCAACACGATGCACACGATGGGCAGGACGGCCTGAAGGGACTCTTTTAGTTTTTCTTTCAGTTTTTCCAGGGTCGCTTTCAAGAAACACTTCCTACCTTTCATTTTGATTTGTTTTATTATAACATATTTACAAAAATAAAGATATACACCTTTTTACAAATCTGAAAACTTTTTATAAACTTCCAGTTTTTTATTCATTTTTACCGCTTTCTTCTTGCAAAAAAACGGAGGATGGGGTATTCTATGCAGGTAAATGTCCATTTCGAGAGGAGATCTTTCCTTGACACAGACTGTTTCGACGATTTTGCAGTGCGCTTTTCTGGCCATGATGCCGGTAGTGGAACTGCGGGCCGCACTGCCCTGGGGGATTGCCCGGGGGCTGGATCCCTGGTTTTCCTATGTGCTTTGCGTGCTGTTCAATATGGTGCCCGTACCCTTTATCCTGCTGTTTCTCAATAAGATCCTGGCCTGGATGGAAGGCACCAAAACCTTTGCCGGCGTGGCTCGCTGGCTGAAGGAACGGGCGCATAAAAAGAGCGATACCTATTACAAATATGAAATGCTGGGTCTGTTTATCCTGGTGGCCATTCCTCTGCCCGGTACCGGCGCCTGGACGGGTGCACTGGTGGCCGCGGTGATGGGTCTCCGCATGAAGCGCGCCATCCCCTCCATCTTCCTGGGTGTGGCTGCTGCCGGCCTCATCATGCTGACTGTCAGCCTGGGTGTGGTGTCGGTGTTCAACTGATTCCCGCAAACTAAGAAAAGGAGCCTTTTCCTATGCAAAACTATGTTATCGTTACCGATTCCTGCTGCGATCTGCCCCAGAGCCTGGCCACCGAAATGGGTCTGTCGGTGATCAACCTGAGCGTTCTGGTGGGAGAAAAATCCTATGTGAATCATCTGGACTGGCGAGATATTTCCGGCGGTACCTTCTACGACCTGCTGCGGGACAAAAACGTCTCCTCCACCTCTGCCCCGTCCATCGGCGACTTTGTTCAGGTAATGGAACCGCTGCTGAAGGAGGGCAAGGACATCCTGTATCTGGGCTTTTCTTCGGCTCTCAGCAGCACCTACAGCACCGGTGCCCTGGCCGCACAGGAACTGATGGAGCAGTATCCCGGCCGCAAGGTGCTGTGCGTGGACAGCCTGTGCGCCTCCCTGGGCCAGGGCCTGTTCGTCCGTCTGGTGTGGGAAAAGCAGCAGGCCGGCGCCACTTTGGAAGAGGCTCATGCCTTTGCTGCCGATTTGGTGCCCCATCTTTGCCATTGGTTCACCGTCAACGACCTGTTCTTCCTCCAGCGGGGCGGCCGGGTGAGCAAGACCACCGCCGTTCTGGGCTCTGCTCTGCAGATCAAGCCCATCATGCATGTGGATGACGAAGGCCGCCTCATCAAGATCGGCACCGCCCGGGGCAGAAAGGGCTCCATTGCCACCCTCAAGGACAAGCTGAAGGAGACCATCACCAACCCCGAGGAGCAGACCATTTACATCTCTCACGGTGACTGTGAGGAAGAGGCCCGGCAGCTGGCCGAGCTGATCCGTGCCGAGATCCCCGTCAAGGATGTGATGCTCAACTATGTGGGCCCGGTCATCGG
>CAZVRM010000182.1:0-3872 GCA_964629605.1 uncultured Oscillospiraceae bacterium | reverse complement strand
GGGTCTCGGAGGTGGGACGGATGCAGTAGCGCTCCTCCAGCTTCTCGCTGCCGCCATAGGTGACCCAGGCGCACTCGGGAGCGAAGCCCTCCACGTGGTCCTTTTCCTTCTGCAGCAGAGATTCGGGGATCAGCATGGGCATCATGACGTTTTCGTGGCCGGTCTCCTTAAAGCGGCGATCCAGCTCCTTCTGAATATTCTCCCAGATGGCATAGCCATAGGGACGATAAATAAACATACCCTTGATGGAGGAATAGTCGATCAGCTCGGCCTTTTTGCACACGTCGGTGTACCACTGGGCAAAGTCGACCTCCATATCGGTGATGGCGTTAACAGCCTTTTTCTCTTTTGCCATAGGTTTCTCAGTCCTTTATCTCAAAATGTCAAGTAAAAGTACAGGCCGCCCTTGTGGACGGCCTGTGGGATGCGGGTAAAAATTAGCCGAAAATGGCCAGAACGGCGGTCAGTGCAAAGAAAGCGATGGACACGCCAACGGTCATCTTCTGCAGCTTCGCTTCCAAAGAGCGAGCCTTATTCTTGCCGAAGAAGGTCTCGGCAGCACCGCCCACCATGGCATCCAGACCCTCGGACTTGCTGTTCTGAACCAGAACCAGCACGGTCAGAACCAGAGCCAGCAGAACGACGATGATAGAAAGGATCAACTGAAGAGTAGTATTCATAGTTATTTGGCCTCCATTATGATTCAGCCGGATGCCCGGCGACAATTACAGCAGTATGTATTTTACCACAAGTAATTGGCAAAATCAAGGGATTTCCGCGGAAATTTAGCCGAAAGTTGCCTTAAATACGGGCAACTCCGGTATCTCTGGCGGCTTTTGCCACAGCCTTTGCCACGGCGGGGCCTACGCGGGGGTCAAAAGCGGCGGGCAGCACATAGTCGGCGCACAAATCCTCATCGGACACCAGCCCGGCGATGGCATAGGCGGCGGCGATCTTCATCCGGTCGTTGATGTCGGAAGCCAGCACATCCAGCGCGCCACGGAAAATGCCGGGGAAGGCCAGCACATTGTTCACCTGATTGGGGAAGTCGGATCTTCCGGTGGCAACCACCTTGGCGCCGCCTGCCTTGGCCTCATCGGGGAAGATCTCGGGGGTGGGATTGGCGCAGGCGAAGATGATGGCATCCTTTGCCATGGTCTGCACCATTTCTTTTGTCAGCGCGCCGGGGGCGGACACGCCGATGAACACGTCGGCGCCCACGATGACCTCTGCCAAAGAGCCCTGCTTCTTTTCCCGGTTGGTCAGGCGTGCAATGTCGGCCTTCTCATCGGTGAGACCCTCGCGGCCTTCATAAATGGCGCCCTTGCGGTCGCACATGATGACGTTTTTCAGACCCATGGAGATCAGCAGTCGGATGATGGCGGTACCGGCAGCACCGGCGCCCGAAGTAACCACACGGATGTCCTCGATCTTCTTGCCCACCACCTTGAGGGCGTTGAGCAGACCGGCCAGCGTGATGACGGCGGTGCCGTGCTGGTCGTCGTGGAAAATGGGGATGTCGCAGCGCTGCTTCAGCTTGCGCTCGATCTCAAAGCACCGGGGGGCGGAAATGTCCTCCAGATTGATGCCGCCAAAGGAGCCGGCCAGCAGAGCAACGGTGTTGACGATCTCATCCACATCCTTGGAGCGGACGCACAGGGGAATGGCATCCACGCCGCCAAAGGCCTTGAACAGGGCGCATTTGCCCTCCATGACGGGCATACCGGCCTCGGGGCCGATGTCGCCCAGACCCAAAACGGCGGTGCCGTCGGTGACCACGGCCACCAGATTACCTCTTCCGGTATATTTATAGGACAGATTCACATCGTCCCGGATCTTCAGACAAGGCTCGGCAACACCGGGGGTATAAGCGATAGACAGCTCTTCGGCGTTGGTAATGGGGCATTTGGTGCGGATGTCCAGCTTGCCCTTCCACTGTTCGTGAGCAAGCAAGGCCTTTTCTTTCACATCCATGGTAAAACCTCCTGAACTGCGGTGCTTGGCAGCTCCCGCATATTGATAGGGAAAGTAATCTTTACTTCTAATAAAGTATGATAGCACAGAACGACAGGGTTTTCAAGGCTGGACAGGGTGGCCGGAAGGGCTTTCCGCTTGCTCAGCGTACACAAACAAGGTATAATAGGTGCAAGAAGAAATTTACCACCCCGAAAGGAGCTCAACGCCATGAAAAAACGACTGCTTTGCCTGCTTTTGACCCTGTTGCTGGCCATCCCGGTGCCTGCCGCAGCAGAGGGTGAGACCCAAACCGAGCCGTCCCAGACCACTACCGAAACCACCGAACTGTCCGACGGCAGCACCATGACGGTGGTGACCGATAATCAGACGGGAGCAGCGGTGACTTCCATTGTCCGGGAGGATGGAACACTGTTTCAGTTTCAAACCAACAAGCGGGGCAAGCTGCTGGACGCACTGGTGGATGTTTCGCTAAAGGCCGCCCGCCATTCTGCGGAGACCGGCGAGACCATCTATGTGCCCCTGCGCTCGGTAATCAAGCGCCCCGAAGAACAGAACCTCCGTTTCCGGGTGGACATCCCCCGCAGCGTCAAAGAAGTCTGGCTGGAATTCCCGGTGGAAGAGACCCTTCCCGGCGCAGTTGCTGTCACGGTGGATGAAAATGACAAGCAGACGGTCATCCGGCAGTCTTATTTGTGGGATGACTGTCTGGTATTTCCGCTGGACAAGGATGCCACCGTCATGCTGGTGGACAACAGCCGCACCTTTGCCGACGTGCAGGATGCAGACCACTGGTCGGCTGATGCCGTGGAGTTCACCGTTGCCCGGGAACTGTTTCAGGGGGTGGATGACACCCATTTTGACCCCGACGGCACCCTGACCCGCGCCATGGTGGTCACCGTACTGTGGCGGCTCATCGGTGCGCCCCGTGTGGATCACGCAATGACCTTTATCGACGTAAGCCCCGGCACCTATTATATGGACGCGGTGGGCTGGGCCTTTGCCCAAAAGCTGGTCAGCGGCTACGATGCCCAGACCTTTGCACCCAACGACATCATCACCCGGGAGCAGCTGGCTGTCATTTTGTGGCGGTTTGCCGAGAAACGGGGCTCTCCCGGCGCCATGCTGGACTTTGCAGATGCCGATGAGGCATCCGAATACGCCATTCCGGCGCTGCTTTGGGCTGCCGGAGAGGAATATCTGGAGCCGGTGGATGGCCTGCTGCAGCCCCGTGCCCCCGCCACCCGCGCCCAGACCGCACAATTATTGATGAATTTCCTCTGCTGGTGAGGGAATCCCGGGAAAGAGCTTTTCCCACAGGGCTTCGCCCAGCGCCTGAATACAGCGGGTGCACAGAAAAATCTCGCCTTCCCGCATGACGTGTTCCCGGCTGCCGCAGATCATACATTCATATCTCATGATAAAAACCTCCTTTTTGCACCACTATCCGGTGAAAAAGCGGAAATGTCCATGGAAGCACTTCCTTGTACATTTCCGTGAAAACCGGGCTTAATAGGGTCAAAAGGAGGTTTCGTTTTATGAATTTTCAAATCGAATCTGCAAAAATCACATCTCAGCTCCTGCTGGAGAAGGTAGAGACCTTCCTCCGGGAGGAAGAACCCCGCCGCAGCCGTCTGGTGGACTATTACCGTGGCTGGCAGGGCGTCAAAAAAGGCCCTGTGGCACAGGGTCGTCCCAACAATCAGCTGACGGCAAACTATGCCAAGTACATCACCGATGTGCACACCGGTTATTTTCTCGGCCTGCCGCCTACGCTGACCTTTGACCGCCGCCGCGCCCAGGAGCGTGTGGGGAAGGCGCTGGAAGAGGCTTCGCTGGAGGCTATGCTGTATGCCGCTGCCCGGGACATGAGCATCTGCGGCGAGGGCTATCTGCTG
>CAZVRM010000181.1:0-3897 GCA_964629605.1 uncultured Oscillospiraceae bacterium | reverse complement strand
CCAGCGCTGGGGGATGTTGAAGCCGAACAGCTCCGTCAGCTCTGCGGCAGCTTCTCCCGTGATGGTATTCTGCCAGGTGCGGAAGGGAACCAGCAGATTCCAGTCCTTGTCAAAGGCCAGATAGCCGTGCATCATGGCAGAAACGCCCATGGATGCGATGCTTTCCCGGTTTTCCACAGCGGATACTGCCTGCTTCAGGCCCACCCAGACCTCCTCCAAAGCATAGGTCCAGATGCCGTTTTCATAGGAAGATTTCCAGGTGTAGTCACCGGAGGATACGGGAATATGCGTTTCATTGATGGCTACCGCCTTGATACGGGTAGAGCCCAGTTCGATGCCAAGATAGGTTTTGTTCATGTGCGTTCCCTCCAAAATAATGCATTTTCTGTTATTATAAACAGGAAGATCACCCCTGTCAACGAACAATCTGACTTTCCCGTCTTGCAAACCACGGCGGAAATGTATATAATAAAGTCACATTTTGTTAAGGAGCTATGCTTATGAAGACTTTCCCCCTATCCACCCCCGCCGAGCGCACCTCCGGCATCGCCTTCTCCGTGGCCATTTCCGCTGCAATGCTGGTACTGCTGTGGGCTCTGCGGAATAATATCGGACTGCTTATTCCCACCGCCATCGGCGTATTTCTCATCATCGCCCTGCTGGTGGTCTATGTCATCAGCGTGCTGAAAGCGGTCTGCATCCCCCATCCGGAGGAAAAGAAGCTGGAGGTCCGCGGCCTGACCAACCGGGTCCTGGATCTCAGCACCGCCACCACTCTGGAGACCATCGCCGTAAAGAACGGTCAGTCCGAGGGCCGCATGCTGGTCTTTTCCGATGCCGAAGGCAACATCGTGGGCAAGGTCCGTACTTACTTCACCTCCCAGCGGGGCCTGCTGGCCGAGCCTATGTCCATCGAACTGGCAAAGACCCTGGGCCTGCAGCACCACGCCAATGTGCCGGACTGGGAATATGACCCGGTCAAACGCAAGGAACACGAAAAGCAGGTAGCCGAGGAAGAGAAAAGTGCAAGCAAGGAACGCGCCAAGGCCCGTAAGGAGCTGCGCGTCAAGAGACGGATGCAGAAGATGGGCTACGATCAGAAAAACAAGAAATAACCACTATCCGGCAGCCCCAATGGGCCGCCGGATTTTTTGTCCTTGCAATCACGTCAGAATATGGTATGATATAGTTATTAGCAGTAGCTAACCGAACCAGAAAGGAAGTTGTTTATGGATAATGTCATCATTATTGTTGTTTTGCTGGTCATCCTCGTTCTGGCATTGCTGCGGATGAAAAAGCATTTCAAAGGAGGCGGCTGCTGCGGCAGCGGCAGCAACACCATCCGCTCTGCCAAACAGCTTACTGAGCCGAAAATCGGCGAAAAGGTGCTGACCGTGGAGGGTATGCATTGCGAAAACTGTCAGGCGAGAGTGGAAAACGCCGTCAACCGATTGGACGGTGTGGTGTGCAGGGTGAATCTGAAGAAAAAGACCGCCACCGTATCCTACAGCGCCGAAGTATCCGACGAAGCCCTGAAGGGCGCCATCGAAAAGCTGGGCTACAAAGTGACCCACATTCAATAATTCCCAAAAACAAATTGCGCAGCTGCTTCCAATCGGAGCGGCTGCGCAATTTGTTTGTTTCGTTCTTTTTATTTTCCTGTCAGGATCTTTTTCCAGTCGGGCTTGGGTACGGAAAAATCCAGCACGAACAGGAAGGCCACGATCAGCATCACCGGATACAGCAGCAGAACAAAGATTTCCTCTCCTGTCACGAACCGCAGCAGATACACCAGCGGCAGGACGATGGAGATGGAGGTCACGGGCAGGCCCCGGTAGCTTTTGGCGCAGCCGGACTCCTGCCGCTGCCGCTTCTCCTCCAGCACATTAAAAAATGCCAGCCGGGCCACGGCGCACAGGCAGTAAAGGCAGGCCACCGCCAGCCCCAGGATCCCGTCCATTCCCATCAGGTAGCACAGACAGACAGGGTAAACGCCGAAACTCACCACATCGCACAAAGAGTCCAGCTGGATACCGAAGGCCTTTTCCTCCTCCGTCCGGTTCTTCTTGGAACGGGCCACAATGCCGTCAAAGGCATCGCAGATGCCCGACAGCAGCAAACACACGATGGAAACCGTAAAGCTTCCCCGCACCGCTGAGGCAAGTCCCACCACCGAGGAAAACAGGCTGCAATAGGTGAGAATCACCGTATAATCATAAACACCAATGAGTTGAATCTCTCTCTTCATACCAGTATCCTATTTTTTCTTTCTTATTTTCTCTTTCAGAAATTGCTTGTTGTTTTCCAGATCTCCCAAAAACCAGGATACCAGAAAACCCAAAACCATCACAGCCATGGATACCGCCGTTGGAAGATCCCACCCCGGTACACAGCTTTCATTCAGCATATTGGGGATCATGGACAGGAAAATACCAAACACCACGGAAAAGGTAGCCGTGTAAAACCGGTTGAACAACCGGCTCATGAGCCAGGAGATCACCATGGCACCTACCGCCAGGCCAAGGACCATGGGCACCAGGACCCCCACATCGAAGGTCGCCAGCGCCCGGACATAGGCTTCGTACAGCCCCAGACTGGACAGCAGCACCGCCGGGTCCACACCGGGAATGATGGCCGTAGCCGCCACCGCAACGCCCAGCACCACCGACTGCATCCAATTCAGATCGCTGGTCTGAGGGAAGGCATTGGGGTTCCAGGTAAACAACCAGGTACCAAGCACCGCGGCCAGAAGGATCACCAGGTAATAGCCCCAATGGAAGCCCTCTTTTTTTACCTCCCGGTAGAAAAGAGGCACCGTGCCCAGGATCAGCCCCAGAAAGCAGAACCGGGTAGGCATCTCATAATTCGTCAGGAAAAAGTCGATGACCTTGCTGAACAGCAGCACGCCCACAAACATGCCTGCCACCACCGGCAGCAGGAATCGGATATTCTTCTTAAAATCGGTCAGCAGCGTACCCAGAGCATCCAGCGTTTTCCGGTACAGCCCCATGATGATCAGCAGCACACTTCCGCTGAGTCCCGGAGCCACACCGCCGATGCCGGCTACGATGCCTTTTAAAAAATTTTTCATAGCAACCCTCATGGAAGGAGAGCATGTATTGCGCCCTTCCCCTGTCTTTTTTGTTTACCATATAAATTGTGACATATTGTAGCGATTTTTGCAAGCAGGAAAAAATTTTTTAAGCAGAAATTATTTTAATGTCTCCACCTGCCACGGTTTTTCCATTTTCTTCTTTTTTTATCGCCAAAATACGAAATAAGTCTGGAAAAAGAAAATACCATATGCTATACTGATAGTGTGTGTTCACACACTATCCAAAAAAGTAAACTTATGCCTTTCCTGGGTTTTCTGTGTGCAGAGGGAAACAATCAAAGACATGAGATTTATGGAGCAACTTTGTAAGGAAGGTGAGCAATTGGAAAACTATACCAAGTATAAGTTGAAGGACTACGGCGAGCTGGCAGACCTGCTGGAAGGCAAGGATAACCTGTTCGTCATCGCCTGCAACAAGTGTTTCAAGGAATTTGAAACTCTGAATGAACCTGATTGCGATGCATTTTTGAAATTGGCAGAGGGTCTGGACAAGACCGTCACCGGCACCGCCAAGGCCGATTTCCTGTGCAACAAGACGAAGGCCGTAAAGGGCCTGAACGCCATGATCCCCGAGGGAACCGAGCATGTGGTGGTCATCTCCTGCGGTCTGGGCATCCAGACTGTGGCTGATGTATCCGGCAAGAGCGTCATCGCTGCCTGCGACTCCCTGAACTACACCGGCCATCACGGCATGGCCCTGACCAAGAAGGCCTGCGATGCCTGCGCTCAGTGCTATCTGAACATCACCGGCGGTATCTGCCCCATCGTTGACTGCTCCAAGA
>CAZVRM010000180.1:0-3902 GCA_964629605.1 uncultured Oscillospiraceae bacterium | reverse complement strand
CAAAATACAGGTCACATTTCTTGATGGTGGCAGACAGACGGATGATCTCCGGCCGTGTGCCGATGATGGTCATGAGTTTCAGTTTGGACATGAGGGTTCTCCTCCCCGTTTTGTTAAATGCCGCCAAAGGGACAGCAAAAGTGCGGTAATGATGATGCCAAAGGCCGCGCCGCTGGCATCCAGCAGAACGTCCCGAAGCATGGCCGTTCGTCCGGTAAAGCACTGAATGGTCTCGTCGGTAACGGCTGCCGGCAGCGCACATATTCCGGCCAAAAGCCACGGTCTTTTGGGTTGTTTGGACAGATTGCAGACCCATCCAAACAGGCAAACGCCAAGCGCTGCAAACTCTGTAAAGTGCGCCAGCTTGCGGACGATTTTATGAAAGGTATCCTCCGGGATACGCCCAAAAGGGTTTAATATGGGCTGTAACCATTGAGCCACGCGCCCGCTCTGGGCATTGGATTCCGGCCCGCTTTGAAGGGAATTGCTGAAAATGAAGCAGAGTACAAGCAGCGACAGAGCGGTAAATAAAACAAGCCTTTGCTTCTGTTTCATGGATCAGTTCCCATAACCGCCCGGGTTTTTCTTCTGCCAGTTCCATGCGTCACGGCACATCTCTTCGAGAGACTTCTGTGCCTTCCAGCCCAGAAGCTGTTCACTCTTGGTGGGATCTGCATAGACGACGGCCAGATCACCGGCACGGCGGTCTGTAACCTGACAGGGGATCTCGACCCCATTGACTTCGGCAAAGGTCGTGACCAGCTGCAGAACGCTGTATCCTTTGCCGCTGCCGATATTGAATACCTCGATACCCGTATGGGTATCAGTCCACCGCAGAGCTGCCGCATGGGCCGAAGCCAGATCATCTACATGGATGAAGTCGCGGATGCAAGTACCGTCGGGCGTATCATAGTCTCCGCCGAAGATCTGCAGCTGTGGACGCTTACCCACTGCCACCTGTGTGATATAGGGCATGAGGTTGTTGGGAATGCCATTGGGGCTTTCACCGATCATACCCGAAGGATGGGCGCCGACCGGATTGAAGTAGCGCAGCAGGACCACCGACCATTCGGGATCGGCCTTTGCAATATCCCGCAGGATCTGTTCCCCCATATACTTGGTCCAGCCGTAAGGATTCGTACAGTTTCCGGTGGCCGATGTTTCGCTGACCGGCATGGAATTATCCATGGAATAGACGGTTGCCGACGAGGAAAAGACCAGTTTCTTGACTCCATGAACCGCCATCACGCGGCAGAGGGTCATGGTCGAATTCAAATTGTTCCGATAGTAAAATTCCGGCTTCTCGATCGACTCACCAACCGCCTTTGCTCCCGCAAAATGGATAACATATTCGATGGAATGTGCGTCAAAGACCGAAGAAAGGGCTCCCTCATTGTTCAGATCCATCCGGCAGAACATGGGGCATTTACCGGTGATGGCCTCGATGCGCTCGAGAACCTTCATGCTCGAATTATATAAATTGTCAACGATGACGACTTCATGACCCTGCTGCAGCAGCTCCACGCAGGTGTGGCTGCCGATATAGCCAAGACCGCCTGTGATCAGAATTGCCATCGATCTTCACCTTCTTTATTCTTCCGTTTCAAAAATCTCCAGCTGCTCGTAGACCGTGCGTCGTTCCTGCGCAAACTTCCCCATTTTGACCAAGGAGGGGCGTTTTCCAGCAGCCCTTCGGCACAGATACACACCGGCACGATAGACATCCAGAACGGGATGCAAAACCTTTATGCGCTGTACCACCGGAAACCTACTTGGTGTCGTCTGATGCAGCGTTTTCCAGAGGTTATAAATGCTCCCGTGCGAGATGCCATCCTTTCCATGCTCGGAGATCATCATGCCGGCACTGCTTCGCTCCCGATCCTTACGGCCGAAATTTCCGCCGGTCAGAATGTCATGGAGGACGGCGCTGCACAGTTCTGCATCAGCCTGTACCCATTCGGGACAGGCTGTTCCAAGCGCATCCGCACAAACTTTTGTCATGACCGCAGCGTATTTATGCAATCCAATCCGTTTCAGTAAAGGAAGCAACCGGACTTCCCAGAAAGGCATTTCCCATGTTTGGTCGACAAATGCCGCCCAATCACACAAATGTCGGAGTCCCAGACCTTCAGACACCATATGGTGCTGCATATGCAGCAAAAGGATCAAGCCATGATATGCCTCTTCGGGTGAATCGAAGGCTGCATTCGCAGATCCAATTCTTTTTTTACAGGACAGTGTACCCTGCATATATTCACGCACAAGCTCACCGGGGCGCCCATAAGGAATACCCGCAATTTCGAAATGCATTTCCAAATGTGCACCCGGCTTTTTCAGAACGATATGACAAATATGCTCATGCAGTTCACTGGTGTAGCCCGCTGCAAGAAAAATCTTTTCAATCTCTTCTTTTTGAGAAGCTTCAATCAGGAAATCTACATCACCCAAATGGCGCAATTCCGGTTTGGGATAATAGGAAGCTGCGCTTTCCCCTTTCAAAATCACATACGGGTATCCGTGCTTCTCCAGCAAAGAGACCATCTCCCGCTGGGCGTTGTTCACCCGCAGGTTGGACATCAGCCCTCCACTGACTCGCTGAAACCAGTGTTGATACACCTCAGCAGGAATATATTTTTTATAGACTGCTACGGCATCAAAAGCCGAAATCAGCACTGCCTGATGGGCAGATTCCTGCATGACAGTCTGCCAGTCCACCGTTTCCAACACCGAATTGGGCAGCGGTTCCGTATCCGGTCGGAAATTCCTCCGAAGCAGATGCAGCAGCACCGAAGCTTCCTTTGTGATTTCGTACATAGGGATTATACCTTTTCAAAAAATGTATCAGGTTTTTCCGGATCAAAGGGCTCATTTGCCCACATGAAGGTCACCAGATCCTCGGTCTCGCTGAGGTTGATGATGTTATGGGTATAGCCGGGGATCATTTCCACCACCTGGATCTTCTCGCCGGATACACGATATTCGTGAATGGGCCACAGGCTGCCGTCGGGCTGTTTGCCGATGCGGCGCAGCCGGATCAGTCCCTCCCCTTTCACCACCACAAACTTCTCGTTTTTGGTGTGGTGCCAGTGATTGCCCTTGGTGATGCCGGGCTTGGAAATATTGACCGAAAACTGGCCTCGGTCGGGTGTACGGATGATCTCGGTAAAGCTGCCGCGAGAATCGCAGTTCATCTTGAGGTCATAGATGAAGTCCTGCGCAGGCAGATAGCTTAAATAGGTGGCGTAGAGCTTCTTGGTCAGCGGATCGTCCAGCTGCGGTACGGCAAGGCCCTCTCTCAATTTGGGGAAAGACAGAATGGTATCGGCAATGACCCCCAGCGTCGTCTCGTGGTGGACGGGCACCAGACAGTAGCCGTCCTCGAGTTTATTGGCATGACCGCGCAGGGCGGCGATCATTTCCTCGACCACATCATCGATGTAGACGACATCCATCTGCACAGACGGGTCGTTGACCTGAATGGGCAGGCCGTTTGCCGTATTATGGCAGAAGGTGGCGATGGCGCTGTTGTAGTTGGGTCGGCACCACTTACCAAAAACATTGGGGAAACGGTAAACCAGCACCTCGGCGCCGGTCTCTTTACCATAGGCAAAAAACAGGTCCTCCCCTGCCTTCTTGCTCTCGCCATAGGCGCTGCCGGTATAGCGTCCGGTCAGGCTGGCCTGCACCGAGCTGGAGAGCATGACAGGGCAGGTATTGCCGTGCTTTTTAAGCAGATTCAGCAGGTCGGAGGCAAAGCCGAAATTGCCTGCCATAAACTCTGTCTGATCTTTGGGGCGGTTGACACCGGCCAGATTGAAGACAAAGTCGCAATCGCGGCACCATGCATCCAGTTCTTCCGGGGAATTCCCCAGATCATACTCATAGATTTGCAAAGCCTCCAG
>CAZVRM010000179.1:0-3908 GCA_964629605.1 uncultured Oscillospiraceae bacterium | reverse complement strand
CGCAGCTTTTGTCCGTCCATTTTGCTCCCTCCTGTCAAAAAATCTTCTTTGTGGACAGATTATAACAAAAATTGTTGCAATCGTAAAGCAAAAAGAGGTGGAATTTTCCCGCACTACCTGCTATACTTGTATCATGGGTGCAGACCCCTGTTTTTTGTTGCGCCCGTTCATCGTTTTTCGTTCTCTTGGAAAGGAGCGACTACCCATGGCTCATTTTTACGCGCTGGCGTTGGGAAAAGCCGGCGATTATCAGCAGGAGATGCTCTCCTGCACCATTTTTGAGCACCTGTCTCTGGCAGTAGAGGCTGCCGGCGGCGAGCTCTATCTGGCATCTGATAAAACCGAAGGCAAGGCGATCACCACCGCCGACTTCTGGAAAAAGGCCGGCAACGGTCAGACCCTGCTGTTCCTGGCTCCTGCCGCAGGCATCAGCGCCGACACGGTGGCACGACTGGTAAGCCAGGCCGAACCCGCCTGTCTGGTGGCAGGCCGCGCACCGCTGGCCGTCTTTGGCCAGGCAGACGCTTTGCAGAAGGCCGATCTATCCAACCTGCCCGGTGATCTGGCACAGGTTCAGGCCGGCCCCGGCGAGGGTATGGTGGTGGAAAACACCGAAAGCGCCTATGTGGTGCAGGAACAGCTGCGCCGCCGCATCAATATGTTCTGGATGCAGAAGGGCGTTATGCTGGTGGATCCCAATACCACCCACATCAGCCCCAAGGCTTCACTGGCTCCCGGCTGTACCATTCTTCCCGGCTGCCTGATCTACGGCGAAACCATCATCGGTGAAGGCTCGGTCATCGGCCCCAACGCCCTGCTGAAAAGCGCAAAGATCGGCGCTCACGTCACCGTCAACGCCTCCCAGATCACCGACAGCTCGGTGGGTGACAACACCACCGTGGGTCCCTTTGCTTATATCCGCCCCGGCTGCGTCATCGGCGAAAAGGCCCGCATCGGCGATTTCGTGGAGCTGAAGAACTCCTCCATTGGCGACGGCACCAAGGTGTCCCATCTGACCTACATCGGCGACAGTGACTTTGGCAAGGGCATCAATGTGGGCTGTGGCGTGGTCACCGTCAACTATGACGGCAAGAAAAAATACCGCACCACGGTGGAAGATCACGCCTTTGTTGGCTGCAATGTCAATCTGGTTTCTCCCGTCAAGGTAGGGAAGGGCGCCTATCTGGCGGCTGGCTCCACCATCACCGAAGAGGTTCCCGAGGACGCTCTGGTGGTGGCTCGCGCCCGCGCTGTCGTCAAGCCCCTGTGGGCCAAAAAGCGTCGGGACGAAGGCAAACTCTAATTTCGCGTTTCTATTATCCAAAAAACTGATCCAAAAAACTGATAGATAAATAATTATAGGGGGTAATCCACATGTACATCCATGGTCCTAACGGTAAACTGAAGCTGTTCACCGGCAACTCCAACCCTGCTCTGGCAAAGCGCATTGCTGACGCAATGAACCTGACTCTGGGCGACTGCACCGTCAAGCAGTTTGCTGACGGCGAAGTTTCCGTCAACTTCAACGAATCGGTTCGCGGCTGCGACGTGTTCCTGATTCAGTCCTCCTGCTTCCCCGTCAATGATAACTTCATGGAACTGCTGGTGATGATCGATGCCTGCCGTCGCGCTTCCGCCAACCGCGTCACTGCCGTTATGCCCTATTTTGGCTATGCCCGTCAGGACCGCAAGGCTCGTCCCCGCGATCCTATCTCTGCCAAGCTGTGCGCCAATATGCTGGAAGCCGCCGGTGCTGACCGCGTGCTGACCATGGACCTGCATGCCAACCAGATTCAGGGCTTCTTTGATATTCCCGTGGACAATCTGCTGGGCACCAAGATCCTGAGCCAGTATTTCTACAACAAGCTGGGCACCAACCATCCCGACTACGTGGTGGTTTCTCCCGACCTGGGCTCTGTCACCCGCGCCCGCAAGTTCACCGACAAGCTGGATCTGCCCATGGCTATCGTGGACAAGCGCCGTCCCAAGCCCAACGTGTCTGAGGTTATGAACATCATCGGCGACATCAAGGATAAGAACGTCATTCTGGTGGACGACATGGTTGACACCGCCGGTACTCTGTGCAATGGTGCCAAGGCTCTGATCGAGCGCGGCGCCAAGTCTGTCACCGCCTGCGCCACCCACGGTGTCCTGTCCGGCCCCGCCATCGAGCGTCTGCAGAACAGCGTCATCGACAAGCTTATTCTGCTGGACACCATCCCCATCGAGGGTGAGAAAGCTATCGACAAGATCGAGATTCTGACCGTTGCCGATCTGTTTGCCGAAGCCATCCATCGTATCTACGACGAGAACGCTATCTCCGACCTGTTCAACTAAATTACATCATACGGCGGGAAATCTTCGGATTTCCCGCCGTTATCAAAAGGAGTTTTTCCCATTTTTCGACGTAAAAAAGTAAGTGAGTCCCAGAATGTGGACTATATCATCTGCGGTCTGGGCAATCCGGGCAGTAAATACGAAACGACCCGGCACAATGTAGGCTTTGTGGCGCTGGATCTGCTGGCAGAAAAGGCCGGTCTGGGTCGTTTGACCAAGACCAAATGCAAGGCGGTCTACGGTACCGCCACCATTGCCGGCAAAAGTGTTTTGCTGATGAAGCCCCAGACCTATATGAACCTGTCCGGCGAAGCCGTCCGGGACATGATGCAGGCCTTTTCGGTACCCCCTGAACGTCTGATCGTCATTTTTGACGATGCAGATCTGGCGCCCGGCCGCATCCGCATCCGGAAAAACGGCTCGGCAGGAACCCACAACGGTATGCGAAACATCGTCTACCTGCTGGAGAACGACAAGTTCCCCCGCATCAAGGTAGGCATCGGCAAGCCCGATAAAGAACACGGTGAGGAAATGGTGGATTTCGTTCTGTCTCCCATGGACAGCGACACCTATGCCGCCTGCAAGGCCGTGCCCGACGCCGTGTATGATCTGCTGGAGCATGGCGTGGATCATGCCATGCAGGAATTCAACAAATTCACGCCCCCCGCCAAATAAGCCTTCCCCTTGAAGGGAAAGGTGGCACGCGCAAGCGTAACGGATGAAGTGGAATCGCTCCCTCATCCCCAGTTTTCAAGGAGGTATTTTCTATGCTTTACATCAAGAACGGTTATATCAAGACCATGGCCGGCGCCGACATCGAAAACGGCGCTATCCTCATCGACGACAACGGCAAGATCGCCGCTGTGGGCGCTGACGTTGCCTGTCCCGAAGGCGCACAGGTCATCGACGCACAGGGTCGTCTGGTGACCCCCGGCTGCGTGGATGCCCACTGCCATGTGGGTCTGGACAATCAGGGCATGGGCTGGGAAGGCCGCGACTATAATGAGATTGTGGATCCCATCACCCCTCAGATGCGCGCCATTGACTCCATCAACCCCATGGACGAGGCCTTTGCGCTGGGTCTGCAGGGCGGCGTCACCACCGTCTGCACCGGCCCGGGCAGCGCCAACGTGGTTGGCGGCACCTTTGTGGCCATGAAGCTGGCCGGCAAGCGCGTGGACAACATGATCGTCAAGGAGCCGCTGGCTATGAAGTGCGCCTTTGGCGAAAATCCCAAGCGCTGCTACGGTCAGGGCAGTAAAAAAGCTCCCATGACCCGTATGGGCACTGCCGCTCTGCTGCGGGAGCTGCTGTTCAAGACCCGCCGCTACATGGAGGATAAGGAAGCAGGCAAGAATCCCGCCTTTGACTTCAAGCTGGAGTCCATGATCCCCGTTCTCAAGGGCGAACTGCCTCTGAAGGCACACGCCCACCGCCATGATGACATTTTGACCTCTATCCGCATCGCCAAGGAATTCGGCTGCAAGATCACTCTGGATCACTGCACCGACGGCGCCCTCATCGTCGACGAACTGGCAAAGGAAGGTCTGCCCGCCTTCGTTGGCCCCACC
>CAZVRM010000178.1:0-3913 GCA_964629605.1 uncultured Oscillospiraceae bacterium | reverse complement strand
GGTGAAAAGACCGATTCTCGTTGTTTGAGAATCGGTCTTTTTCGACAGACTGGAATAAAGGGAACAACCGCTCCCGGTTGTTCCCTTTATTCTAATTTTTTGTTTGTTTGCGGTTAGCAATTACATAGCGTTATCAATAGGGGAAAACGATGGTAATTGAGACTAAAATGAGATAAACCAGGACATGACCAGCCGATCCTGGACTGGCTTGTTGCGAAAATGACGAGTTATCGCAAATTTAAAGGTCATTGACGATCCTATCCATAACAAACAAAGATGCCACAAGGCAAGCAAAGCTTAGCCGAGTGACGTCTTTCGTTATATCCCACAGAACGTGGGTGTGATTGGTGGAGGTGACCCTGCACTCGATAGAAACACGGAAAAAGGCAAATGGATCGAGTCAGGGAAATGGGTATAGCACCCGGGATAAAGCCAATTTTCAAAACCGGTGTTTTTAGCCATTCTGACGCTCAACCCGCGGAAAGTTATGGGAAATCCATGGATTTTGGTCCCATTTTCACCCTTTTCCGTGGGTTGGAACACGATTTGCGGTCATATTTGTTGAAATGAGCAGTCCCGGGTACATATATGCGCGTTTTCACGGAAAATAGTATTTAACACTATGTAAATCATGGTGCTGCATTATGAATTCGATAAGATATCGAACAATGCTTGACCAAGTTTGCGCTCAGGAAATATTTTCTCAGTTTCAGTCTGTAGCGCTTGCTTTAACGCCTCAATCAATGGAGGGATTTCTGAAAGAGAAAGGGTTGGTTGTGATGTGCTGATGCCCTTTCCCTCAAAGGACACTGTCGTTGGTTTATAGTGTACGGCATGATTTCTTGCTTTATGGAGTTCGTCAATTTTACTGACAAGATCGGAACTTATTTTGTTGGATGTTGTCATCCTATAAAACCATGTAAGTTTATCATTTAGGCTGAGCTTTTTCATACACTTGCGATATTCCTGAGAAGAGAAACCAAAATGGTCTATCAGTGTCAAGTAGTAAAACTCGTTAGCAAGTTGTTCGGTATATGTACCAGCTAATGTGTATGCAACAAGGTGCTGTTCTTTCTCGATAGCCGTGCGCAAAGCATCTTCAAATTCCTCGCCAACAATTATGGTCCATTGAGCGTCATCCAGCCCTCCTCGATCCAAGAAGTCGCGCAATTGAAAAAGGAGCTCTTCGGAGGAAGATGATTCGCTGACTTTTCCTTCAAGAAGGAGCTGTGACATAATCGTAGGTACGATTCTTCTCACCAGTTCGTCAACTTCTTCACTGGTAAAAATATCCTGATAATGTTCTGCCATATTGCAAGATCCTCCTGCCTCTTGTTTCTTGATGCGCGGTTACGTGTTCAGCGCTGCTTTTTCAAAAATGGCGTAGAGTTACTTAATAGTCAGTATTTATATCTGGTGATCATGGCCCAATTTTCAGGCAGACCCATGTGACGGAGCAACTCGCTCTTCTGCATTTGCGTATTATGCTTTGCGGCCCTGTCGAGCAGCAAGGCCAACTGCCGCTTATACGCAAGAAACTCTTCGCTTGGGAGCATGTAACGCAACGCAAGAACAACTGCGAAATAGTCGCGCTTACCCTGCAAGTAATGAGTGCCTTTCCTGGGAACATTCAACTTTGCGTGCAATGGAAGGTCGGGGATATCTTGCTTTGCACACCGGTAAGAAAACAAACGATCACCATGTGCGCAAATATTTCGAAAGTTTGTCAAAACCTGAAGAAACTGTTCCACCTGTCGTTCGTTTAATTGAGGAAACTCTTTGCTGACGGATGACTGAATCTGCGGTTTGGCACACTTATACATAATGGATACAGTACCAAAGGACAAAGCGCTGCTCAAGACCCAAAGGGGAACATTTTTGTGCTTTGTTTTATGATGCTCAATATATGGGTAGTCTGTAGGCCTGTCCAGCAATGGAGATAGATACTTGTGGATCAGTTTATTTACAATTTGGGGGTCAGAGCCCTTATAATTTGCCTGGTTTAAATAGGCAGTTTGACGATCGCCAAATTCCGCGCAGAAAGCATATGAAAAAGAAGATTTTATATGACGCTCCACATGCAGCAAATATCGCAATGTCAAGGCGCGGAGATCTTCGTCAAACCGGTAAAGAGATACGATATCCTGTAGTCGAGTTCCATCACGATAGTTTCCGGTCGTAGGATTTTTAAACAGATCTTTATAGCCAACGATCAGCGCAAAATAGCTATTGTGAGCTAAAACTGCCTGTGCATATGTAGTGCTTTCAATAATAAGCCCTTTGTTGCGCAGTTTCTCTATTTGCTGTTCGTATGTCATGAACGGTTTGGGCATCGCATCTCATCTCCTCGGATAGTAGAAAAGGGGCTCCCGCAGGAGCCCCTCCGATCGCAGGCCTCGCAAGCTTCTGCAATCTATTCACTGGGTTCAGTATAGCACGCCTGACGGCGCCTGTCAAATAAAATCGTGCAATACAACACCCATCGTAGTTTATGCGCTAATTTTTACAGTATGCTAGGCTTCTGATGGACAAAACTGCATTATGCAAGCTGTATTCCACAGTTCAACAGATGTGTGTTCTGCGAAGAATATTCACCGAATCCTCAGTTTATTGCGGCGGCAGAACAATGCTGTGAACAATTACGACAGAGGATAGAGATTTGTAAAGATAGAAATGACTGCTCAAATCTTCAGTTCAACGAAGAGCAGCTATCTGTATATATGACATTTATTCGTCGTGCAGAAACACGATAAAGGAGGGTTGACACATGGCAGGAAGACCTGTAAATGAAGAATATCGTGATGCAAGAAAACGAGAAGTTGATGCAGCCGTTGAACTCATCAAACGACGAGGCGAAACTGCAAATCGAAAGACGATCGCTCTTGAATTGGGCATCACCGTGCAGAGTTTATATGGTGGTGGCTTTCTGAGCTGTTATATTAAAGCCCTGGAAGAAAGCGGTATCATCACAGTTGAGCGCACTACGGTTTCTATTAGCGCAACTGAGGCGAAGAAACTGACCAAAGCGACTGAAAGGCTTCAAAAAGAAAATAAGCGCCTGAAGGCACAACTGAGCGCGCAACAGGAACTTGTTTCAAATCGGGAAGAAGAAATCGATGCATTGAAAAAACAGCTGGAAATTGAGCGCGGAAAAGCTTTTTTGAAGGCAAAACGAGAATTTGCACAGAGCCGTGTCTAATAAAAATTGCCGCAGCGGAAGGTTTCCACTACGGCAATTAAGTTTAAAAACTATTGGGGGATACAGAAATTTGCACAAATCATTAAAGTTAATTCCAGATTGCGATAAATGCTGTTAGCACAACGCTTGGAATTGTCTTTCATGTTAAAGCTAATTCAAGTTCCAATAGTTAAGAGTGGTGGAGGTGACGCTCAACCGCCCATTATCACAGAAAAACAAACATAGTAATCAACGACAAAATAGGTGGTACGCCTGTAATAGCAAGGAAATCCATAGCCGTTATTGTGCGTTACAATAGATGCAGATACGCTTTCGCAGCTCAGAAATATTGATGGAAGTTGTGATAATGGAAACTACAGGAACGGTTTTCCCTCCCATTTACACATCGCCATTTGTACTGCGTTCGGCTTCACTGGGCTTGACATTTTTTGCTGTGGCTTTGCCGTTTTGCGACAATGGTAGAAGGCGGGGCAATCAGTAGATTTGGCAGCTATTTGTTTTTAGGTGTGTTTTCCTTTGAATTATCCGTTGGTTAGATAACCACTAACATAACCGAAGTTTTGCCTTCTTTAAATAAATATCATTATCCCGACCTCTATGGAGTTTCACCGAGACCTCATAGAGGATTATTTATTTTCGAGGTAGTGCTATGGACAAATACAAGGACAATGGGATTTTACTTGAGAATTGCCATCCGCTAAAATTGTCGAAAGA
>CAZVRM010000177.1:0-3950 GCA_964629605.1 uncultured Oscillospiraceae bacterium | reverse complement strand
CGGCCCGTAAAGCGGGCCTCGCAATGACAGTGGTGCGCTAACCGAACAGCATTCGGAAAAATCCGGAACTTTTTCTGTAAAAAGATTTAATTTTGTGCAGACGAGTCAGGGATAACCAGTTCTGCGTTGAAAGGCACGGGAGCCAGAGGCCGCATACTGCCGTCAGCCGCGATGACGAAGGCTCTGACAATGACGGCGTTGGTGCCGATCAGGCTGGCATCACACTGAATCTTGATGACCTTGGTGCCGTCGTTCTGCTTGGCAGTCTGCTGCTGCATGGCCACCATGCGTCCCTCTGCATCATAGAGCACCATCAGCACGGCGATCTCGGTATAGGTCTCCTCCTCAGAATCAGTACTGACAGGCGCCTGGTAGATGGCCTGGACGGTGACGACCTGGGCAGTCTCCGTATCCTCTTCCACCAGGTTGCCATTTTCATCCACCGCATCACCCAGTTCTGCATCGGGATCGATCTTGGCGGCTACCTCGGTGTTTTCGGAAGTGATGGTGGCAAACTTGGGCGCTTCTGCCTCGCCGTCCTCACCGAGCTGCCGGTACGCATAGTTGTACCAACCAACCTGCACCTCGGGGACAGGCTCCGTAGGCGTACTCTCGCCGGACTGGTCGCCATCTTCTCCGCCGGTACTGTCACCGGCAGCGCCGCCGACCACAAAGGCATCCTGCATCTCTTCCATCTTGGCTTCCTGGATGGTATAGGTACCGCCGGAAAGGACGGTAAAGGTCACCTGTCCGTTTGCAACGGTGACGTTTTCCAATTCTGCTTCACCAAAGAGCACCGTTGCCGTAATGGTATCCGGGAAGATGCAGGGGACGGACAGCTTGACATTGCCGCCAGCCAGAATACTGCTGTCCTGAACGGTGACGGTGGTGTTGCCCTCCGCATCCTTGCCGAAGACCAGCTCGGCGTTGAAGGTATCGTCGGTTTCCTCGTTCTCGGACAACAGGCTCACCTGCTGGGTGCCCTTGGTTCCGCAGAAGGTCCAGGTGCCCAGCGTGATCTCGCTCTCATCGGTCATGATGATCTGCATCAGCTGATCCTGGGTCATCAAGCCCAGCGCGCCGGCCAGCGTCTTGCTGTCGACCTTGTTCTTGTCGGCGTTGTCATTGATCATGTAGTTGTTCAGACCCTTATGGGTATCCAGCACCAGCCGGTTGCCGCTGCCGCCAAAGGTACAGGGCAGCTCCCATCTGGGGTTGACCACGATGGTGGCATAGCCGCGGCCATGGATGCGTGCGGTGCGGTAGATGCAGTCCTCGCGGCTCTGGGGCACTGCGTTCTGCTTGGTATAGCCGTAGTAGTTGCCGTTGAAATAGAAGCGTCCCTTATGGGAGATGTCCATATCCCAATCGTTGCCGATAAAATCACAGTTGGCAATGACAAAGGCATAGGAAGAGATATACGAGGGCAGCGCCTTGATACGGATGGCCGTATCGCAGTTGACAAAGCGGATACCGGTGATACTGCTGTTTGCGTTACCACTGGTCTTTTTGCTGCAGTCCACGTAATAACCGATCTTACATTCCTCGAAAACACAGCTTCCGCTGGGGGTGGTAAAGCTGTACTCGGTGCAGCGGATACCGTAATCAAAGCCGGTAAAGGTACAGTCGCGCACACCATAGGAATCACCGTGGCGGCTATCCTCACCACCGGCCAGAATACCGCAGGTAAAGGCCTTTTCGTTGCCCCAGGTCATGGTCTTGCCGGAAACGGCCTTAAAGTCGATGCCGACGATCGAGGTTGCAGAATTGTTCCGCAGCCACAGACCGGGCATGGTGGTGCGGTTGCCGTAGGTATCCTTCGTGCCTATCAGATTCAGGTGGATGCCCTCCACGTCAAGGATGATCACATCTTCAAAGACCGTGGGAGCCAGACTGGCATTGAACTGGGCGTCCATTGCCCGCATTTCGGAGCTCTGCAGTGCCTGATACTGGTTGTAGGCCTTGGGCTGATTGGCCTTGACCCAGCTCATCAGGCTTTCCTTGCTGGACAGCACCAGATTCAGCTCTTCGGCGGTATCCAGCGCGGTCATGTCCAGCTCCACCTGACGGTCAGGCAGCCGGTGACCCACGTTGTTGACGGTAAAGTGGTAGGTCGTACCGTCCAGTGTCACCGTAAAGGTGGCCACGAAGTCGGCATAGACATACATTCCATCCTCGGACTGTGCGTAAACGCCATGGAGAGTCTTGCCGTTGAGATTCTGGGTAATGCTGTCCACGATATAGAAGTGGCTGCCGGTCTGATCGTCGTAGACACCAAAGTTCTGGTATTTGCCCACGTGGAACTGAACGTCGCTGATGGCGTTCATGATCTCTTCGCCGGCTTCTTCCTCCTGGGGCGTACCGTAGTTGCTCATGGCGCCGATCAGCAGCTGCCAGTCGTGGGTACCGCTGCCGCTGGAGCCAAAGAAGCCGCCGCCCAACAGATTCAGTCGGTTATTACCGATGATACCGATGCCGAAGGTGTACTCGACGCCCTTGTACTTAATGGTGGGAAGCTCTCCGTTGGTCGCGGTGTTGTTGCGCCAGAGGTTGGGATCGCTGTTCAGGTTGACGATCAGCGTTTCAAAATAGGTCGTACCCTGCCACACCGTTGCCGTCAGGTTGTACCAGCTGTCGCTCTTGACGGTCAGCTTCATGTGACCGGCTTCCAGATCCAGAACGGTGTCCAGACCCCACTGGGACAGCGCGCTCTGCGCCGCGCTGACATCGCTTGCCAGCGTGTTGCCATGCTCATCCTTCAGCGTCAGCGTCACATCGGTGACCTGAGGCATCTGGTCGGGATCCCAAATCAGCCAGCGGACAACATCCTGTCCGTTGTCGCGGATGATCTGGTTGTCCAGATCATCACCGTTCAGCTCGGGCTGGGTGTAATAGCCCAGGATCTCCCGCTGGGAAGCTGCCTGCATCTCCAGACCGGGATACGCTTCGCTGGTGATGACGCCCTGACCGGATTCCATACCGGTCACGCGCAGCAAGGTGGAATCGCTGCTGTCCAGCTTTTCCACCTTCAGGAAGGCGGGGAAGGTCAGTTTGTCATAGTCCAGAGGGATAAAGCTGTCGCCGTTGGTATAGCACACCGCCAGCATCAGTGTTTCACCGGGCAGCACCGTCAGCGTGCGGCTGATGCGGGTGCTGTCCACCTGATATTCGCCGTCCATCAGCACCACGGGCATCCACTGAAGCTTGGGCATATCTTTGAAGGTAAAGTTCACCCAGAAATCACGCAGCTTGCCGTTCTGGTTCGTATAAGATACTTTGAACCCATACCAGTCCACCAGATACTCGTCATAGATCTTCAGCTTGATGCTGCTGCCGTCGTCGGCAACGGTGTATTCCAGAAAGTCCATGACGGTTTCTGTTTCCAGACCGGTCAGCTTCCAGTTTTCACTGGGAACCAGATAGCAGACGCCGTATTTTCTGCCATCCTCCTCCGCATAGGGGAAGGTAAGTGCCAGTTCATTGCTGTCCAGCAGGTATTCTTCGCTGGCCTGGGGCTGACTATAGAATCCAATGTAAGGCAGTTCGCCCACCACAGTCAGGCTGCAGCCGGGATAATCGGCGCAGGTGATCTCACCCTTGCCAATGCCGGTGATGCCCAACCAGAAAATGTATTCGCTGTTGTCCTCCACTTGATCGATCTTCACAAAGGTGGGAAGGGTCAGCTTATTCCAGGGGATCATCACCTCCTGATCGCCATCCACATAATAAACAGCACCGCGGGTACCGGCATTCAGGCGCTGAGAAACGCTGTTCTGGAAGTTCTCATCTTCCGGCACGAAGCAGATGCCGTTATCATCACAATCGGCCCACTTCCATTTCAGACCGGGACGATTGTCTTTCACCCGGAAGGATCGGCCACTGTAGCCGCCATCATAATACAGGAAAATATCATAATACTGGTCGGCACGGAAATTTTCACCGATATTCAG
>CAZVRM010000176.1:0-4031 GCA_964629605.1 uncultured Oscillospiraceae bacterium | reverse complement strand
CCATACAGCACCGCCATCAACTCCACCTCAAAGCATTCCGCGATGCGCTCTAAAGTTTGAATATCCGGCTGGGTCTTGCCATTTTCCCACAAAGACACCGTCTGCCGGGTGACGAACAGCTTTTCGGCCATCTGCTCCTGGGTGAGACCTGCCCGCTGCCGCAGACGTTTGATATTCTTTGGAATGGATGTATTCATGGACTCACCTCCTGTAAAAAGGATAGCAAAAGCCAAGAAAAAAGTCACGCAAGAAACGCTTGCGTGACCATTTTTGTCTTTTTATTTGCTCAAATCAATCAAATTCTTATAGAAATCCACCGCGCCGGGCAGGCAGCTTACCGAGATGTTCTCGTTCAGACCGTGCATACCCTTCATCTGCTCGGGGCCGTAAATGACGGGGGCAAACCGGATGCAGTTGTCACAGATACCCTGCCAGAAGGTGCAGTCGGTGGCACCGGTCATCACATAGGGGCTGGCGGGCAGGCCGGGGAAGGTCCGCTGGATGGTGTCCATCACCTGCTGCCATGCCTCGCCGTGGATGTCTACAGGGGGCGTAAAATCGCTGGCGTGGAGCACTTCCATCTCCAGCCCGTACTGCTTGGCACGCTCGCCGATGAGCCGCAGGCTCTCCTCCATGCCCTGATGGGGGATGAAGCGCAGGTTGGCCCACAGATTGGCCTCCTGGGGCAGCACGTTGCAGGCGTCACTGCCCTTCTGCATGGTGAAGGCGCAGGTGGTCTGCAGCATGGCGGCAGCCTGTCCCGAAACGAAGGGCATGGCGATCTTCAGCACCGGGCCGAAGAGCCACAGGTTGCCGAACAGCAGCTTCATGGGGAAGGTGGCATAGGGTGCCAGCGCCGTAAACATGGCGGAAACCTCGGGCATGATGTTCTTCCGGAAGGGAGATTTTTTCTCCACGCTGTTGGCAAAGGCCGCAAGGCGGGCGATGGGGGACTTCCGGGGCGGTGCAGAGGCGTGACCGCCGGAAGAGCGGGCGGTGAACTTTACGTCGGCCTTACCCTTTTCAAACACACCCACCATGGCGTAATTGCCGTTAACGCCGCCGATGGGGTTCTGGATGATGGCGCCGCCCTCGTCGCAAACCAGAAACGGCTTGACGCCCCGGCGGGTCAGCTCGTTCACCAGCATGGTAGCGCCCGGGCCGCCCACCTCTTCGGTGCAGGAGGAGGCCAGATACACGTCCTGCTTGGGGGTGTAGCCTTGTGCCAGCAGTTCCTCACAGGCCTGGAAAAAGGCCATGACCGAGGCCTTGGTGTCGGCAGTGCCCCGACCCCAAACCTTGCCGTCGGCAATATCGCCCGAAAAAGGCGCATGCTCCCACGCGCCCTCGGCGGGAACCACGTCCTGATGGCTCATGAGGACGATGGGCTTGTCATGCTTTTCGCCCTTCCAGTAAAAAAGCAGACTGCCTTCCAGCTCGGTCTTTTCCAGATGCTGATGCACCAGAGGGAACAACTCCTCCAGCACCTTGTGGAAGCCAAGAAACTTCTCCCGCTGGAGGTCATCGGGACGGGAAACGGTCTCGTACCGGATCATTCTGGACAGCTTTTGGGCGTGTTCAGCGGCGCGGGGATCGTCCTTGGGCTGATAATCGGAGGTTTTGGAAGGCATCAGCAGGGTGCGGACGACCGCCACTGCCAGCAGCGCCAGAATAAGCGCTAAAATCGCCAGAATGGCATACAGAATGTAGATCACTTGGCACTTCCCTTCTTATGCAGCAGGAAGGCCACGCCGATGGCGATGGCACCCGAGGGCAGCACCATAAAGCTGGTGGAGCCTGCCAGCGAAGGCACCAGAATGAACAGCAGCGCCATGGTCAGCAGAGGCAGCGCGGCGATCTTCAGGTTGCCCCGGTAATATTTATAGGCCATGGCGCCGAACAGGGCGGGCACCACATTGTCAAAAGCAGGCTGCAGGGCGGGTGCCTGCAGGATGGGCTGCAGGGGGATCAGCGCCACCACACCGGCTGCCAGCACCAGAATGGTCACCAGCGAAGAGGTGGCGATGGACAGGGTGGAAATGATCTCGTTTTCCGGCGTGCCGGTCTTGGCATCCACCATGTCACGGGCGTTCATGGCACAAGGGATCTTCATGTTGATCAGATTGCCGGTGATAAAGGCCAGATAGCCGCCGCCGGCGCCCAGCATGGGAGTATAGATCAGATATTCGGCTACGCAGCTGACCATCCACACCAGACCACAGGCCAAAAAGCCCCGTGCCACGGCACCCAGATCGGGCATAGCGCCCAGATACAGACCCATCACAAAAGGTGCGCCGATCAGCAGCACCAGCGTGATGATGCAGGACAATCTGCCAAAGAGGTGGGTGCGCTCGTTATAAACCTCAAACAGGCTCTTCTTTTCCAGTTCGTTCATGATACGCACCTCCTTACAGTAAGCCGTTGAGCACAACGGCGGCCGCCATACCGGCGATCATGCTGCCTGCGATGGAGAAGTTGTCCACCCAGGCGGCGTTTTTCTTTTCTGCCAGCCAGACAAACAAACCCATGACGGCGGCAGCCACCACCACCACGGCCAGCGGCAGCCAGGAACCGGCAAAGGAGAACAGACCCTCGCCCGAAACGAACTTGCCCAAGTAGCTGCCGATGTAGGCCGATACCAGACCAATGAACATAGCGGTCATGGCAACATCGCCAAAGCCGCCGCCCGTGCCGCCCGACTTTCCGGCCTTGGGAGTCTGGAGCTTTTTCAGATACTTTTTATTGAAAAGAATGGACAGCAGCATACCCCACATGATGCAGATGCTCATCAGCAGGGCGATGGTGGTAAAGCCCTGGGCGGTCATGTGGGTGGCGTTCAGACCGGGCAGACCGGCGGCTTCGGCTGCGGCCTCGGCAACCTGGGTCTCATAGTGCAAAGCGCCGATGACCGACAGGCGCAGCCAGGGCCAGGGGGTACCCAGACTGCCGGCCAGTGCGATGACGCCCAACAGGATGCCCACCGAGGGCAGCACGGCAAAGGTGGCGCTGGACACCACCGCACGCTTCATTTTGGTCTTGTCCATGCCGATGGCAATTCCGGCCTTCCATGCCCGAACGGCGAAAAACACGCACACCAGCGCTACAAAGCCGATGATGCCGCCGCAGATCAGGTACATGACCGGACTGTTCAGTTGAGATAAAATGGTCATAAGGGTCTTCCTTTCGCTTGTTATCGTTCTAAAAATTATAGCATATCTTTGCGTTTTTTACTATCCCCTCCCCCATTTTCTTGATTTCCGTCCCATTTTTTGCTATGCTAAAGACAGAAATTCATCCGGAGGCGATCCCTATGACCCGTGAAACCGCAAAATACGCACAGAAATACATCGACAAGGCCCTGGAAATGGGCGCTACCGATGCCGTTTTCTTCGATGCATCCCAGATTTGCTGGGACAGCCGCACCCTGCTCAAATGTATGTATGGCTGCACCGACTGGGGTAAAAATCACACCTGTCCTTCCCGCCCCCACAACCCCTCCATGGCAGAGCTGAAAGAAATGTTCTCCCGCTACCGCTGGGGTATCATCATCCACACCAAGGAGAAAAATATCTCTCAGAAGATCTCGCTGGCGGTGGAGGGCGAAGCCTTCCACGACGGCTATTATTTCGCCATGTCCCTGTCCGACTGCGGTCTGTGCAAGGAGTGCGCCGCCGTTCAGTGCGAGGACTGCCGCTTTCAGCAGATGTCCCGCCCGGCCTTCCACAGCGTGGGCATTGATGTGTTCAAGACAGTGCGGCAGATGGGACTGCCCATCGAGACGCTGCCCAATCGGGATCACCCCGACCAGAACTGGTACAGCGCCGTGTTTGTAGAATAAACCGCGAAAGGAGCGTTTTTCATGGCAAAAGACATCATCTGGACCGACCGCAAGCGCATCATCTTTGGTCTGCCCTGGACCTTCACCAAATACACCCTCACCAAGGAAAAGCTGCTGGTGGAAACCGGTATCCTCAACAAGGATCAGGAGGAGATCCGGCTATACCGCATCATGGACATGACCCTCAAGCGCT
>CAZVRM010000175.1:0-4084 GCA_964629605.1 uncultured Oscillospiraceae bacterium | reverse complement strand
CTGCGGACTGGTTCGCAATGACAGTGGTGCGCCAACCGAACAGCATTGGGGGCACGCCCCTCTTTTTTGTTGCACCATTCCCCCACCTGTGCTATACTATTTCTAATCTATCCGCCTTTTTCGTTTGCACAGGAGGTGCCAACTTGAAATACCGCAGAATCATTGCATACGCGCTGGCAGCTTTCACCCTGTTCACCGGGGCCACCGCCTTTGCCGCAGGCACAGCTGCCGACCCGCTGGTGACCAAATCCCATCTGGAAAATATTTTCACCACGCCGCTGGAGGACTACATCGAAACGGTTTTTGACACCCTGCACGCCTCCATCGAGGCCAAGACCCAGGGTCTGCAGGCTGCTGCCGACAGCTACGCCCGCAAGCAGGTTGCTGCCGCCTACGGCGAAAACGCCGATCTGGTGGCTGCCGTTCAGGCTCGGGTAGCCGAACTCACCGCGGCAAACCAGACCACCCTCACCCAGGGCATGACCGCCCGCACCCTGAAAAAGGGCGACATCGTCACCGGCCCTGCCGGCGCTTCGGTGATGTTTGTCACCGGCCAAGGCAAGGTGGTTGGCCCCGCCGGATCTGAAATCATCAACATCACCGCAGGCGGCACCCGCCAGCCCGGCCCTGCCATCCGGGAGGGCATCCTCTATATGATGGTTGCCGATGACGGCAGCGGCATCGAGGTCACCTCGGAAACCGCCACCGTTCTCTTGAAGGACGGCGCCCGGGGCGGCTATGAGCTGCAGTACGAGCCCTATGCCCAGGCGCTCCATCATCTGGGTCTGTTCCGGGGCTCGGACAAGGGTTACGAGCTGGAGCGCACCCCCAACCGACAGGAGGCGCTGGTCATGCTGATCCGTCTGCTGGGTGAGGAACAGGCTGCGCTGGCCTTTGACCCGGTATCCCCCTTCAACGATCTGACCAACTGGGTGGACGGACAGCGGTACATTGCCTATGCCTACCGGATGCGGTACACCAACGGCATGAGCGCCACCACCTTCGGCCCCACGCTGGAGAGCACGCTGGAGCAATATCTGACCTTTGTGCTGCGGTCGCTGGGTTATCAGGACGGTGTGGATTTCGTCTGGGATACCACCAGCCGGGATCTGGCCTGTGAACTCGGCCTGCTCAGCCGGGAAGAGCTTGCCGCCATCGCCCGGGACGGCTTCAAGCGGGATCATGTGGTAGCCATCTCCTACCGAGCCCTGGCCTGCGAGCTGCAGGACGGCTCCGGGCGGCTTTCCGACCGGCTGATTTCTGCCGGTGTCGTTTCGGAAGCACAGCTGGAAGAGGCTGCCGAATACATTCAGCAATAAGATTTCTCTGCTGCCGCCCGGGTGGGCGGCAGTTTTCTTTTTCCCGCTGTCACACTTCCCTCCCGCCGGAATAGTATGGGGTGAGAAATCTATCAAGGAGGGAATCTCTTTTATGTACGCCAACTGTAACAACAACTGCAACTGTATGCCCTGCAACCGCGGCGGCTTTTTCGCCAACTATCAGGCCTTCTGGATCATTGTTGTCATCGCCATCGTCGTCATCTGGGTACATTACGGCGCCAACGGCTGGGGCGGCAACTGCTGTGGCTCCATGAACTGCGGCTGCGACCACGACTGCAACCCCTGCAATCCCTGCTGCTGAGCAGGCACATAACCCCGGCCCACCGAAAGGTGGGCCTTTTCCGTTATTTTTACAATAAATCAACAATTTCCCGCAATATTTACGTTTTTTTAACAATTTCCCGCTCCAGGGGTTTACAATGATTCAAAAATTTGCTATGCTAAAGTCATTCTAATCTGCCGACGAACTATCCGTCGGTATCTTTTTGTGAGGTGTTTTTATGAGCAACAAGTTCATGAAGCGTAACGAAAACTTCTTCCAGAAGAAGATGTCGTTGCCCAAGCAGATCGTGATCGCCCTGATTCTGGGTATCGTCGTCGGTTTCTTCTTTGATCAGATCGGCATCCCCGAGTTCACCACCAACTATCTGAAGCCCATTGGTACCATCTTCATCAACCTGCTGAAGTTCATCGTGGTTCCCGTGGTCCTGCTGTCCATGATCGAGGGTATCCTGTCCATGGGCGACATGAAGAAGGTCGGCTCCATCGGCTGGAAGACCGTTGCTTTCTTCCTGGTCACTACCGCCATCGCCTGTGTCATCGGTCTGGTGGTTGGCTCTATCTTCAACGGTGCCGGTCTGTTCCCCCAGCTGGCTCTGGCTGAGGGTGCTACCTGGACTGGTAACACCACTTCCAACTTTATGGATACGCTGGTGGGTATGTTCCCCTCCAATATGTGGGAGGCTTTCCGTACCGCCAATATGCTGCAGGTCATCGTGATCGCTTTGTTCCTGGGCGGTTCCATGCTTGCCGCCGGCGAGAAGTCTCAGCTGTGCCGTGACTTTGTCTCCTCTGCCTATTCCGTCATCGAAAAGCTGATGGGCTTCATCATCAGCCTGGCTCCCATCGGTGTTTTCACCATGATGGCCTGGGTGGTCGCCACCCAGGGTGCTGAGATCCTGGGTTCTCTGTTCCTGGTTTTGCTGTGCGCTTACATTGCTTATGTCATCCATGCCGTTTGCGTCTATTCCTTTGCTGCAAAGGCTTTTGCCAAGATCAGCCCCGTGAAGTTCTTCAAGGGCGCTTTCTCTGCCATGATCTTCGCTTTCACCTCCACCTCCTCCGCAGCCACCCTGCCCGTTTCCAAGGACTGCGCCCGTGAGCTGGGTGCTGACGATGAGATCGCCTCCTTCGTCCTGCCTCTGGGCGCCACCATCAACATGGATGGTACCGCCATCTATCAGTGCGTTGCCACCATCTTCCTGGCTTCCTGCTGCGGCATGACTCTGACTCTGGGTCAGATGGTCACCGTTGTTGTCACCGCTACTCTGGCCTCCATCGGCACTGCCGGTGTTTCCGGTGCCGGTATGATCATGCTGGCTATGGTGCTGCAGGCTATGGGCATCCCCGTGGATATGATCATGATCATCTACGGCGTGGATCGTCTGTTCGACATGGGTCGTACCTGCCTGAACGTCACCGGCGACATCTCTGCCTCTCTGTGCGTTACCACCTGGGAGCGCAAGAAGGCTGCCAAGAAGTAAATCTTCCCTTTTCGTCTCAAAAGAGCGGCCGTCCGGTCGCTCTTTTTTGTGCAGATACTCCGATTTGTCTTGACATCTTTGTGTAGAAACGATAAAATATAGGGTAACATGGCATATTGTGTACCTATCGATACCATGTAGTTGTTTCAAGGAGGATTACGACTATGCAGTTACCCATCTGGCTTGCACTGCTGTTGGTCGTTGTTGCTTTAGCTGCCGGCATTTTTGCAGGCTATCTTTATCGGAAGAAAGTCGCTGAAAAAGAAATCGGCACCGCCGAAGACGAAGCAAAACGCATCATCAACGAAGCCATCAAGTCCGCAGAAGCCAAAAAACGTGAGTCTGTCGTGGAAGCCCGCGAAGAAATTTTCCGCGCCAGAGCTGAAAACGAGCGGGAATGCAAGGAGCGCCGCGCCGAAGTCCAGAAGCAGGAGCGCCGCATCCAGCAGAAGGAAGAAACCCTGGAGCGTAAGCTGGAAGCCGTCGAGCAGAAGGACGAAAAGCTCAATCAGAAGATGAAGGCTCTGGAAGCCCAGAAAGCCGAACTGGAAGAACTGAAAAACGGCCAGATGGAAATGCTGGAGAAGATCTCCGGTCTGACCGTGGAAGAGGCCAAGGCTCAGCTGATCTCTCAGGTTGAGGAAGAGGCCAAGCACGACGCCGCCATCAAGCTGAAGGAAATCGAGCGTCAGCTGAAGGATGAGGCCGATGCCCGCGCCCGCGAGGTCATCTCCACCGCCATCCAGCGCTGCGCCGCCGACCATGCCAGCGAAGCCACCGTTTCCGTTGTGCCCCTGCCCAACGACGAAATGAAGGGCCGCATCATCGGCCGCGAAGGCCGCAACATCCGCACGCTGGAGACCCTGACCGGTGTGGATCTGATCATTGACGATACCCCCGAAGCCATCACCCTGTCCAGCTTTGATCCCGTCCGCCGCGAGATCGCCCGGATGTCTCTGGAGAAGCTGATCACCGACGGCC
>CAZVRM010000174.1:0-4110 GCA_964629605.1 uncultured Oscillospiraceae bacterium | reverse complement strand
AAGAGCCTAAGAAGACCACCAAAAAGGCGGCAAGTACCAAGAAAACCACTTCAATGCCCGACGAGACCCCCCAAAAGACCACAAGAAAGAAGAAAACGGAGGCCGCCGAATGAGTTATCACGTAACCGTCGTTGGAGCCGGTCTGGCCGGCTCTGAGGCCGCATGGCAGCTGGCAAAACGAGGCATTGATGTCACCCTCTGGGAGATGAAGCCCGTGGAGATGACCCCTGCCCACCACAGCGAGGGCTTTGCCGAGCTGGTGTGCTCCAACTCCCTCCGGGGTGCTGGGCTGGCTACCGCACCCGGCCTGTTGAAGGAAGAACTGCGCCGCGCCGGCTCTCTCATTATGGAGGCCGCCGATGCCACCGCCGTCCCTGCCGGCGGCGCACTGGCCGTTGACCGGGAAGCTTTCTCGGTCTATATCACCGAAAAAATCAAGAATCATCCCCGGATCACTGTCAAGGCCGGTCGCGTGGATGACATTCCCGCCGGCCCCTGCATCATGGCCACCGGCCCGCTGACCGACGGAAAGCTGGCAGAAAACATTGACGCCATGTTCGGCGGCGAGCCCATGCATTTTTATGATGCTGCCGCCCCTATTGTCAGCTTTGCCAGCATCGACATGGAGAGCGCCTATTTTGCCTCCCGTTACGATAAGGGAACGGCCGACTACATCAACTGCCCCATGAACAAGGAAGAGTACCTTGCTTTTGTGGAGGCGCTGAAAACCGCAAAGGAAGCGCCCGTCCACGGCTTTGAGGACAAGGCGGTGTTCGAGGGCTGTATGCCGGTGGAGGTCATGGCACGCCGGGGCGAGGACACCCTGCGCTATGGCCCCATGAAGCCGGTTGGCCTCACCGATCCCCGCACCGGCGCACGTCCCTATGCCGTGGTGCAGCTGCGGGCGGACAACGCCGAAAAGACCGCCTTTAACATCGTGGGCTTCCAGACCCATCTGATGCATCCCGAGCAGAAGCGTGTGTTCGGTATGATCCCCGCTTTGCGTAATGCCGAGTATTACCGCTACGGCACCATGCACCGCAACAGTTATATCCGTTCTCCCGGCCGTCTGGATCGGCATTACCGGGTCATCGGCAGGGAAGAACTGTTTTTCGCCGGTCAGATCACCGGCGTGGAGGGCTATATCGAGAGCACGGCCTCCGGCCTGTGCTGCGGCATCAATATGGCTCGTCAGCTGAAGGGTCTGGAGCCTGTGGAGTTTCCCCAGGAGACCGCCCTGGGCGCCCTGAGCCTGCACGTCAGCCAGGATCCCGGCCTGCGGTTTGACCCCATGAACATCAATTTCGGCATCATCAAAGGGCTGGACACCCGCATCCGCAACAAGCAGGAGCGGTACACCGCCACCTCCATGCGTGCACTGGAAATGCTGGAGGAACTGAAAGACAAGCTGGAGGAGGGCATCGAAGCATGAAGATCATCATTGACGCCATGGGCGGCGACAACGCACCCCAGGCCATTGTAGAGGGCGCCGTTCAGGCTGCCGAAAAATACGGCTGTCAGATCATTCTGACCGGCAAGCAGGAGGAGATCAATCCCATCCTGGCAGGCCGCTGCGCCGACAAGATCCAGGTGGTGCACGCCAGCGAGGTCATCACCATGGAGGACAAGTACTCCACCGCCTTCCGCCAGAAGAAGGATTCCAGCATGACGGTGGGTCTGAATCTGCTGGGCAAGGGCGAGGGCGACGTGCTGATCTCTGCCGGTTCCACCGGCGCACTGCTCACCGGCGCCACCCTGTTGACCAAGCGCATCAAGGGCATCCGCCGTGCGGCTCTGGCCACCCCCATCCCCCAGAAGACCGGGGGCTTTGCTCTGCTGCTGGACAGCGGCGCCAACGCCGAGTGTACCCCTGAGTACCTGCTGCAGTTCGCCTTTATGGGCAGCCTGTATATGAAGACCCAGCGAGGCATCGAGCAGCCCCGGGTGGCCCTCATCAACAACGGCACTGAGCCCGGCAAGGGCGACACCCTGCGCCAAGACACATATGACCTGCTGATGGCTGCCCACAACGAAGGGCGAATCAACTTCGTGGGCAATATGGAGGGACGGTCGGTGCTGGCCGGCGAGGCCGACGTGCTGATCTGCGACGGCTTTTCGGGCAATGTGCTCATCAAGACCATTGAGGGCACCGCGGGCTTCCTGATGAAGGAGCTCAAGAACATCATGTACGCCAACCTGCCCTCCAAGCTGGCAGCGCTGGTGCTCAAGCCCGGCATGATGAAGCTGAAGGGGATGCTGGACTACAAGACCATCGGCGGCGCACCGCTGCTGGGTATTTCCAAGCCGGTGATCAAGGCGCACGGCTCCTCCGATGCCCGTGCCATCTGCAGCGCCTGTGAGCAGGCCATCCTGTTTGCCCACAGCGGCTTTATCGGCCAGGTGGAGCAGAATCTGGAGTACATGACCGTTCCGGGCGAAAAAGCTTAAAATTTTCGTAAAATCGCTTTACAAGCGGAAATACCTCTGATATAATCGGCACGAAAGAAAACAATGCAACCAAATTTCGGAGGTTTTTGATATGGTTTTTGAAAAACTGAGCCAGCTGATCGCTGAGCATTTTAGCATTGATGTGGAAGACATCACCATGGACACCAATTTCATGGAAGATCTGAACGCCGACTCCATCGACCTCATGGAACTGATGATGGCTGCCGAAGAGACCTTTGGCATGGAGGAAGTGGAAGAGAGCGCCATGTCCGGTCTGAAGACCGTGGGCGACGTGGTCGGTTACATTTCCGACCGTCTGTAAAGCGCCAAATCCGGAGTCCTGCAGAACCACTGCAGGACTCTTTATCGTCGAGGAGAAGCTATGTCCGACTTTACCCATTATGAGTATACCTTCAAAAATCCTGCCCTGCTGCAGAATGCTTTGACCCACAGCTCCTATGCCAACGAGAACCGGGACAAGGGCGTGCGCAACAACGAGCGGCTGGAGTTTTTGGGGGACAGCGTGCTGGGGCTGATCTGCGCTAAGCACATTTATTCTGAATACCGTTCTCTGCCCGAGGGGGAACTGACCAAGCTGCGGGCTGCCATCGTTTGTGAGGGCAGTCTTTTCGAGTTTGCTATGCAGATCCAGCTGGGTGAGCGCCTGCTGCTGGGTCGGGGCGAACGGGTCGGCGGCGGCAGCAAGCGTCCCTCCGTTCTGGCTGACGCGGTGGAGGCCGTGCTGGCTGCCATCTATCTGGACGGCGGCATGGAGGCGGCGCAGGGCTTTATTCTGGACTTCATCAAGCGCAAGGCTGAGGAAGTGGTGAAAAACCACCGGGTCATGGACTACAAGACCACCCTGCAGGAGATCGTTCAGAAGAACCATGAGGAAGTGCTGTCCTACCGCCTGAAAAGCGAGTCCGGCCCCGACCATGACAAGCGCTTTGTTATGGAGGTGCTTATCAACAGCAACGTGCTGGCAGAGGGCACCGGTCACAGTAAAAAACTGGCCGAGCAGGCCGCCGCAAAGGCCGCTCTGGAGCTCATGGGACAATAACTACATAGGAGAAAACCGCTGGAAAACCAGCGGTTTTTGTTTTACCATGTTTCAAAATGCACCCGATCCTCGTCCCACTCCGGGCGTCCGGTACGGGGGCCGTAAGGCACATCCTCGGCAGGATAGCCAAAGGCGATCACCGAATGAGGCACAATGTGCTGGGGCAGGCCGAACAGAGCGGTCTGATTGTTCACCCGTTCCTCCACCGGCCAGGTGCCCAGCCAGCAGGAGCCGATCCCTAAACTTTCGGCGGCGAGGATCATATTCTGGGCGGCGATGGCACCGTCAATGACCCAAAACTCCCGACTGGAGGCGAAAAACTCCGTCCGGGAAAGATCGCCGCACACCAAAATGCCCAGTGTGGCACCCCGCAGCGGCTCGGCGTATTTTACGTTGGCGTCGGCCATCTTTTGCAGCTTGTCCTTCTCCTGCACCACCACAAAGCTCCAGCACCGGGAATTGACGCAGCTGGGGCCGCTCATACCGGCCTGCAGGATGGTCTTGATCTCTTCGGCGGACAACGGTTGATCTGTAAACTTCCGCACGCTTTTGCGGTTCATAATGGTTTTCAAGGTGTCATTCATGGACGAACCCTCCTTTTT
>CAZVRM010000173.1:1278-4124 GCA_964629605.1 uncultured Oscillospiraceae bacterium | reverse complement strand
GAATTTACCCGCGGCGATGCTGTGCTGATCTTCTGGAACGCCATGAGCGCAAAATATAAGGGTTCCAATGTAACGCTGGTCAGCAGTCTGATCAACGCCGGGGTGTTTACCGCTGCGGAGTACGCGGAGGCGAAGGAAATCTGGAACTACGGATATGTTCGCGAAATGACTTACGAGAAGTACATCGCTTTGTCCGGCGCGGAGCAGGAAGCTTTTATGGAAACCTTTGAAAGCCTCCCCGCTTTCTTTGAGTGGTATAACACCGCCAAGGCCGAGTATGAGGCCAACCGTGAGTCGATTGAGATCGGCGGCAACGGCACCGTTGATCTGGACCGGATCGTGGACAGCGGGAATTAACCGGAAGAACAAGACCGACAAAAAATAAGTTCAGCCCCGATGGCAGTTCATGTTGCCATCGGGGCTGCTTGCAGTTATTTCATGCCATCGTAGGCTATGCGGGCGGCGGAGGGATCCAGATTACAGTGCAGGCGGTAGAAGGGGACCGCGATCGTCAGCCTGTCCAGCAGAGCCAGCAGTTTGGCTGTTCCCTCAGGGGTTCCCGGCCGGTAGCTCTGCTGCAATAGCATGGGGAGAGCCTGCCGGGCGGAAATCGGCTCGATATGGTTTTCCGCGCCGCGTTCCAGAATACAGATCCCCTTCAGGGGGACGCAGGTGTTTGTGCTGAGCCGGTGTTTTCCATCCCATGGGGTCCCATAGGCCCGGACGATTCCGTCTCTGACCTGCAAAAGAGGTTTGTCGTCGTTGACCATGATGGCGCGCGCACCGAACTCCTGCCGCCAGAAGGCGGCGTGGGTGGACTTTCCGGTGCCGCTTTTTGCGGTGAACAGATAGCCTTCTCCGTCCACGGCCACGACAGACCCATGGAACAGGAAGGTATCATAATCAGGCATTCGTTCAGCAATTTTGCGGTAAACTGCTAAGGTTTCCAGGTATTCATCCGAAAAATGCCGGACCGGGATCCCTTCCAGCGCATCTTCCCGCGCGCTCTTTTCCCGTTCAAAGGCAATGTCAAACGGGGAGACCTCCACGGAAAAAGCCTCCTGTCCATCGCAGATATAGTCTTTGCAAAACTGCATCGTACTTTCGTACAATGCGGAAATTTCGATGATTACGCCTGCCAGCGCGACGGTAAATTTTGGCATTTTGATCGCTCCCAAAGGATTTTGGAATATTTTATCAGTTTATAGGGCGGATTTCAAGACGATGCGCCGTTGCCGGTGGAAAAATGACCAAGATTGAACCGGGCTGGCTTTCGCGCGCAATACCAACTAAACAAATTTTAGTTTTTTAGGATGAAACAATCCATTTAGGTTGAAAAAAGGAAAAAGAAGTAGTATCATTATTCTGAACATATATGCGGCTTTATTGAGTGCGCTGTAATATCCCCTTGGATCAATCGATATGGATGGCAGGGGCAATGAGCTCAGAACAGCGGGAGGGAATCACTTGAAATCAGTTTTGAAAAACAGCAGACGGCTGATGGCCATGGTACTGGTTCTGGTATTGTTGGTATCGGGTGCAGTGCAGGTGCTGAGGACTCCCGCCCTGGCCGCAGATACCTCCTGCGATCTGTATCGCTTTGTTGCGGCTAACTGCTACAGCAACCAGCCAATCGCCGCCAATATCCTGACCTCTGGTGCATTGGTTGATGCCGGAACTATTACGATTAGCTATCCCGAAAGCACCCAGCTCTCGGTCAGCGACAACAGACTGGTGGCCAGGCGTGTTCCTCTCTTTGGCAATGATGGCCGGGTCAGCACCATTTGGGAGCCTAAAAGCTACACCATCAATGGAACTGCTGGCTCCCTGCGTGAGGATCCCGACAATTACGAGATCGCCGTTTCTGATCCTCTGAGCGTTACCGGTATCTTCCGCGCGGAAGTGCTCTATAAGATGGACACGGGCATCTCTGCCGAGCTGCTGAACCTGCCTGCCACTCTGGCAAGCGAGGCGGCAAGTCAGATCACGGTGCTCAATCACATGGTTTCCGACGAAAAGCCTTACATGGGCTATATGGAAGCAATGACTTACGATACCGTGGAATCCATAAAGTCCATCATGTCCTTTATGATTTTAACCAAGGACAGAAACGACCTGAAAAAAGACAAGGCGCTGAAAGACTCCTTCCGTGAGTTGAATACGGGAATGCAGAGTGAATGTTATTCGGATAGCGGAAACCTTGCATTCTGGGAATTGGCCTGCGGATATAAAGAATACGGGCTGGTCCACTATTATCTGAACAGCGAAGAATACAAGACAGAGATTGAGAAGCTTGACAAATATCTGACCGCGATGGTGTCGAGGGAAGAACGCGATGATGTGATCCTTGAGCCGGAGGATAAAGAGTACGCCATTGAGCAGATGCTGGCTTTTGGTTCCGGCAGTCAGAGGGACCTTGACATTGAGGAGCTACAGAGAAACGTCAGAACTGCCAACGCCATGCTGACGGCACCCAACGTGAGGATCGATCTGAGCGACGAAGCTGCCGTATACGAGCTTGCCGAGATCCTGCAATACGAAGCCACCACAGCGGGCGAGGCCAGAGGTGAAGAGGGCGTGATCCAGTGGAACTCCCTTGTGTTCTCCTACGGCAGCAGCCTGACCCTGACCCGGACGGTCAGTGCTGATTTGGATAACCCTGCCGATGATAACAACGGCGATGGCTCCGGCGATGATTCCGATGACGGTTCCGGTGATGGTTCCGGTGATGGTTCCGGTGATGGCTCCGGTGATGGTTCCGGCAGTGGCTCCGGTAATGGCTCCGGCAGCGGTTCCGGCAGTGTCTCTTATGCTGGGACTGAGAGCAGTCTTAAGAATGTTCTGAC
>CAZVRM010000173.1:0-1178 GCA_964629605.1 uncultured Oscillospiraceae bacterium | reverse complement strand
GCAGACGGTCCGCTGAATGTGGCGTCCGGCGTAGATGGCTATGTGCCGGTCAAGTCCCCCACGGCCAACACCTATACGCTGGCCGAGATCACCGCACCGGAAACCGGCGGTGAGGTTGCCGGCAGCAAAAACGAGAAGCTGGACGATACCCGTTATTTGTATCTGGATCTGGATCCCGCCAACGGCATGACATTGGACGCACTGTATGCCAGTATGTCCTTCCAGGAACTGACCGACTACACGGTGACATTCTCCATTGAAGGCAATACCGGCAGCGGCCTGGTCAAAACGGCTGACCGTCTGGTGGTAACGGCATTCAACGCCGATGGAAAGTGTGTGGCCCGGATTTCCTATGTGGTCATCGTCATGGGCGACACCAACTGCAACGGCAAGGTCAACACCAGCGATGCGGCCGTGACGAAAAGCATCAGCATGGGGAAGGAATGCACGCTGGAAGCCCGTATGGCTGCAGACGTCAATTTCAGCGGCACATTGGATACGCCGAAAGTCAATTCCAGCGATGTCTCCTTTATTATGTCCAAATGGTTTGCCTGGGATTTGAATAAGTATGTAAGTAATTTGAAGTGACACTACCCGGAGGTAATTTGAAAGCATGAAACTGAGCAAAAAAATAATTACACTTATTGCGGTAGTGCTGGCTTTTGCCATGGCGATGTCCTGCGCGTTTGCTGCCAGCGACACAAGCGCAGAAGCCGGCCAGTCTGTCACGGTAACCTTTACATTTGCCGACATCTATAATGTAGACGGCGAATTTACTGTCAGTGACCCCCAGAATATCCTTTCAACCTATTCCTTCAATGTGGCTGACGCAGGATCCACGGCAGCCGTTGTCAACGGGAACCGTCTTTGGGCATCTCCCGTTGCAGAGCCCGTGAAGACCACCGTTTCCGTGACGGCTACGCTGAAGATCAAATCCGGTGCTGCCGCCGGCTCCAGCTGTACGGTGTCCTTCACCGGCATTTTCGGTGATGCAAACGAAGAGCCCGGCAATGAGCATGACATTACCCAGACGATTACCGTTTCGGTGAAAGCAGCCAGCACCCCCACCGCGACTGTGACCCCGACCCCTTCCGCGACACCTACTGAGTCGGTCTCACCGTCCCCCTCCACTACCCCTGCGCCTACGGAAACTACCACTCCCGCACCGTCTCCTTCTG
>CAZVRM010000172.1:0-4128 GCA_964629605.1 uncultured Oscillospiraceae bacterium | reverse complement strand
GCAAATGCAGATGCAAACACAAAAGCATCTGCATTTGCAAAAACAAACACACAAACAGACAGAACGCCCCACCCGGCGGCAGCTGCCCGGGGTGGCGCTGCCACGGTCGGGTCTTCAAATATAGTTTCCCCGTGGGAAAGAAAAAACTTTCCCGCCTTTCCTGCCACTGTCTGGTGAATCGGCGGGTCTTCTGGTACACTAAAACCATCAGGCCTGACAGTATCTTTGGGAGGAATCTATATGAACTTATCGGAAAATATTAAAAACAGCCGAAAAGGGCTGAATATGACCCAGGAGCAGCTGGCCGAGGCCATGAATGTAACGGTGGGAGCAGTGTCCAAGTGGGAGAGCGGCACAAGCACCCCCGATCTGACCACCTTGATGGATCTGGCGGAGTTTTTCCAGACCTCCATCGACGCACTTTTAGGCTTTCAGCTGCAGGGGGTGGGTGCAGACGAGCAGGCGGCTGCCATCAAGGCGTGCACCGGCGACCGTGCCTTTGAAAAGGGCAGGGTAAAGGCCGAAAAGGCGCTGCAAAACTTCCCCAACCACTTCGGCGTGGTCTACCGCAGTGCGGTGTTTTATGAGATGATGGGGCTGGATACCGATAACAAAGAGGCCTTTCGCAAGGCCGTTAGGTTGTATCGGCGTGCCTGTGGCCTGCTGGAGCAAAACACCGACCGGGAGATCGGCCTTCGCACCCTTTATGCCCACATCAGCCAGTGTCATCACTGTCTTGGAGAGTACGACCAGGCAATGAAGATCCTAAAGGATCACAACGAGGGCGGCGTTTACGATGATCTGCTGGGGCTGACGCTGCTCAAGCTGGATCGGTGGGACGAGGCCATTCAGGTGTCCTCCGAAAGCCTGATGGAGAATCTTACTCGAATGGAACGGTCAGCCATGGTGCTGTGGAACAGCCTGTCAGAGGGCAAAGGCCTGCATCGGGAAGCCCGGGCACTGCAGGAGTGGTTCATTGACCTGTACGAGGGGCTGTACCCCGGCAAGAGCTGCTATCTGCACAAAATGAATGCTGCCATCTACGCCGGTTGTGCTATCCTGTCGGTCAAGCTGGAGGAAGAGGAGCAGGCGCGGATCTATCTCCGTCGGGCAAAAGCGGCGGCAGAAGTGTTCGACGCAGACCCTAATTATGATGCAGGAGACATCCGTTTTTACCACGGAAGATCGGCCACCGCCCACGATGATTTCGGCCGGAATGCCATGGAGGGCATCCTGCAGACCCTGCAGCAGCAGGACGAGCCGGAGCGCACCCGGGTGCTGGAACTGTGGGCGCAGGTACAGGCAGAATAAACTCCTCGAAAAGGCCTCAGAAGAGGCCTTTTTTCTATTGGAAAACCTTGTATTTACAAGGTTTTTTTGATAAAATAAAACAGAATGCATTATTATGCCCTTTTGGCAAAAGAAGGTGCTTTTTTGTTCTTAAAATCCATTGAAATCCAAGGGTTCAAATCCTTTCCCGATAAGACCGTCATGCAGTTCGGACGAGGCATCACCGCCATCGTCGGCCCCAACGGCAGCGGTAAGTCCAATATCGTGGACGCCATCCGCTGGGTGCTGGGCGAGCAGAGCACCAAGACTCTCCGGGGCGGCAAGATGGAGGACGTTATCTTCGGCGGTACTGCCCGGAGAAACCCGCTGGGCTTCTGTCAGGTCACGCTGGTGATGGACAACTCCGACGGCGGCCTGCCGGTGGAATACAGCGAGGTGATGGTCACCCGTCGGTACTACCGCAGCGGTCAGAGTGACTTCTTCCTCAACCGCAAGGCTGTTCGTCTGAAGGACATCCATGAGCTGTTCATGGACACCGGTCTGGGTCGGGACGGCTATTCGGTCATCGGACAGGGTCGTATCGACGAGATTTTGTCGGTCAAGAGCGCCGACCGCCGGGAGATCTTTGAAGAGGCCGCCGGTATCACCAAGTTCCGCTACCGCAAGGAGGAAAGTGAACGCAAGCTCAACGCCTGCGAGGAAAATCTGGTGCGCATCCGGGACATCATCACCGAGCTGGAAAATCAGGTTGGCCCCCTGAAGGAGCAGGCCGAACGTGCCCAGTCCTTCCTGATCTACCGCGACGAAATGCGCGTGCTGGAGGTCAATGTCTGGCTGGACAGTCTGGAAAAGCTCAAGGATAACCTGCAGAAAGCCCAGACCGACTATCTGAACGCCGAGCGGATGCTGTCTGCCCGCAAGCGGGAGGCCGAGGAGCTGCAGGAGCAGTCCAACGCCCTCACCGAGGAGCTGCACCTCCGGGATGCGGACAGCGAGCGTGTCCGGGAAGAGCTGCGGGAGGCCGAGAACCGGGAAAACGACGTGCGCTCCCAGATCGCCGTGGGTCAGACCCACATCCGCAACAACGAGGACAACATCGCCGCCAAGCTGCAGGAGATGACCCAGCAGCAGGATCAGGGCGAGAGTCTGGAGGAACAGAAGCGCGCCAAGGAGCGCCGTCTGGAGGCGCTGAAAGAGCAGACCCTGCAGCTGGAACAGCAGATGGAAGAACTGCTCAAGCAGGTGCAGCAGGCCGCCGAAAGCGCCCGGGATCTGGGCGACAAGCTGGCAGCGCTGGAGGCACAGGCACAGCTCCATCAGGACGCTGCCAATCAGCATCGGGCGCAGATCACCGCACTGGAAAGCGGCGCTGCCGAGATCATTGCCCGGGGCGCTACCATCGGTGCCGATCTGGAAGAGCTGGAAAGCCGTCTGGATGAGGAAAAGGCCAAGGCACGTCAGCTGCGCCGGGATATTGAAGAAAACGAGGACAAAAAGGCCTCGGCAGAGAATATGCTCCGGGGCTTTGCCCTTCGCGCGCAGGCGCGCCAGAAAAAGGTAGACGAGCTGCAGCAAAAGCTGGAGCAGGCCTCCCGCCAGAGCGAGATCAAAACCCAGCGGCTGGAAATGCTGCGGGCTATGGAGCGGGAATATGAGGGCTTTGGTCAGTCGGTGCGTCGAGTGATGCAGGCAGCAACCCGTCATGAGCTGCGTGGTATCCACGGCCCGGTTTCTACCCTCATCCGAACAGAGGATAAGTTCTCGGTGGCCATTGAGATCGCTCTGGGCGCTGCCATGCAGAACATTGTCACCGACGATGAACAGAGCGCCAAAAGCGCCATCGGCTATCTGAAATCCCACGATTTCGGCCGCGCCACCTTCCTGCCCATGACGGCGGTGAAGGAGCGTCGCTCCGACTATAAAATCAAGGGCAGTCATCCCGGCTTTGCGGGCTGGGCAGACAGCCTTGTAACCTATGACAACGCCTATGACAAGGTCATCCGCAGCCTGCTGGCAGGTGTGGCTGTGGTGGATCATATCGACAGCGCCATCCAGATGGCAAAGCAGAACGGCTACGCCTTCCGCATCGTCACCCTGGACGGACAGCTGATCAACCCCTCGGGCGCCATGACCGGCGGCAGCTTGAACAAGAACACCGGTATGCTGTCCCGCGCCAACGAGATCACCCGTCTGACAGAGGAACAGAAAAAGCTGGCTGCTGTGATGGAGGAGACTTCTGCCGCCCTGAAAACCGCCAAGCAGGAGCTGGACAACGTCACCTACGAGTCCCAGGTGGCACAGGACGAGCTGCGTCGGGCGCAGGATGCCTTGCTGGAGGCCACTTCTTATCAGAAACAGCACGCCGCCCTGCTGGACACCCTGCGTGCCCGAGTGGAGGAGCTGGAGGAAGAACGGGACAGCCAGGATGCCCGCATCGCCCAGATCAACGGCAAAAAGAAGGAACTGCTGGCACTGGCCGAAACCGAAGAGGGTGCATCGGCCAAGCTGCGGCAGGAAGCCCAGCAGCTTTCCGGCGGTCGCGCGGCGGAAGAGAACCGCACCAGTCAGCTGACCCAGCAGGTATCTGACTTGCGTGTGGCGCTGGCAGAAAGCCGCACCGAAAGCGAAAGCACGGTCACCGGCATCGCCGAGCTGGAGGCACTGATCGCATCCAGCCAGGGCGAGCTGCACTCCAAGGAAGAGGTCATCGCCGCCATCCGTCAGCGCAATGAGGAGCTGCGCAGCACCATCGCCCAGCAGGAGCAGGTGGCAAAGCAGTATGCTGCCGAGGCCGCCGCCAAGCAGGAGCGCTTGAACGCCATCACCGAAGAAAAGCTG
>CAZVRM010000171.1:0-4136 GCA_964629605.1 uncultured Oscillospiraceae bacterium | reverse complement strand
CCTCAGCGGCCCGTGTCCTTTGGTAAACACAAATCTGACTTTTTTGACACGCTGACGAGCCGCTGCGCGGCTCGAATCCTTCTCTCGCTGCCATAAAGCTCTGATCGAAAGGTCAGAGCTTTTTTCTTTTCCATATGACAAAGGGGCGCGTTGCAAAACGCAACACGCCCTTGTCCTTTTTACATCCAGCGGATCTTATTCTCCGAACCGCTGACCATCCGTTTGATATTCTCCCGGTGGCGAACGACCACCAACAGGGCAAACGCCCCCGCTGTTATCGCCATGGACGGATGGGTTCCTGCCAAACCGATACAAATCGCCCCAACAAGTGCGGAGCTCATGCTTGCCGGTGCAACGATCTTGGAACAAAACAGCACCAGCAAAAAGATTACCGGCGGCGAGCATCCTGTACAAACCCAGAGTCCGAACAGAAAGCCATAAAAAGTGGCAACCGCCCAGGGATGGTCAAAAAGCCGCCCGGACAGGTATACCACCTGCGTGGCTTTCAGCAGATCCAGCGTCACGACCGCCAGTCCGGCCTGCTTTCCCAGCACCCGTCCGGTGTTGCTGCCGCCTAGATTGCCGCTGCCGTGCTGCCGCACATCGGTGCGATAAAACACCTTGCCGATCGCCAAAGCAAATGGCATGGAGCCGACAACATATCCCAGCAAAGCTGCGAAAAGGCGTTTCATTCTGTCCTCCCCTTATTTGCCGATGGCCTGAATGACAATGCATCCGGGGTCACCATGGGTGATCGGAGCAGGCGACAGCTCCAAAAGCTCGATTTCACGCAAAGGGAACCGCTCCTTGACTTGCTGCAGGATCATCTCCACGGCAGCTTTCCAGCTTCGTTTGATGCCGACGGGTGCGATCCTGGTCTTCTCCTTGGTCTGCGTCAGCACCGGAAGCAGCTTCATGGTGCCGCCGGTTTTTGCCGCGATGGGCGTCAGCCGACCGTTTCGCTTGAGGAACTCAAAATCCTCGGGGATGACGAAGGACACCGAGGACTCGATGCTCTTGTGGAGTTCCTCCTTGATGCGCTCCATGTCCAAGCCCTGTTCTTTGAGCGCCACCGCCTTCTTTGCCAGATAGCACAGCGCCATTACCGCCGTTTCCCATATTGTCTATCTCAACCGCTGTTTCCGTCTTTTTTCGAGGAAACACCCCAAGCTGAATAATTCGACACCGTCCGCTCCTATCGGAGGACGGTTTTTCTTTGTTATAAATGGCCTGTTGCCCTCATATTTCTGTAAAAAGCTATTGACAACAGCTCTTTTTCGATATATTATGAACATATGAACAAATGCTCATATGTTTGTTGAAAGGAGGACGCTCCCTTGTCTGAGAATACCGAAAAGCCGCTGTGTGACCACGAGCACGCCCATCCCGATCTGGATCATCTGCACGGCATGATGCCCGATGATGACCGACTGTACGATCTGGCCGACCTGTTCCGGGTGTTTGGCGATTCTACCCGTATGCGCATCCTGTACGCCCTGTTTGAAAGCGAACTGTGCGTCTGCGATCTGGCAGAATTGCTGGGCATGACACAGAGCGCCGTCAGTCATCAGCTGCGCACCCTGAAAGCCGCCAAGCTGGTACGCTTCCGCAGGGAGGGAAAATCCATCATTTACGCACTGGACGACGACCATGTGCGCCAGATCCTCAGTGTGGGTCTGGAACATCTGTCTCACAACTAATTTATTTTAAGGAGAATCATTATGGAAAAGACTTACAACATCGAAGTTTGCTGCCCCAACTGCGCCGCAAAAATGGAAGCCGCCTCTCAGAAGGTGGAGGGCGTTGCCGCCGCCACCATCAGCTTTGTCACCCAGAAAATGAAGGTTGCTTTCGCCGAGGGCGCCGATCCCGCCACCGTCATGCCCGAAGTGCTGAAAGCCTGCCAGAAGGTGGAGCGTGACGTAGAAATCTCCTTCTGATTTCTATGACCAAAAAGCAAAAGAAAATGCTGCTGCGCATCCTTGCCTCTGCCGCTTTGGCGGTGGTGCTGGCAGCGTTGCAGCCCTCCGGTCTGTGGCAGCTTTTGTGGTTCGCCCCCTATCTGCTGGCAGGTTATGACATCCTGCTGGGCGCGCTCCACGGTATCCGCAGCCGTGACCCCTTTGACGAAAACTTTCTGATGGCGGTAGCCACCGTAGGTGCCGTTCTGATGGGTGAATTTCAGGAAGCGGTAGCCGTTATGGTATTTTTCCAGACCGGCGAGCTGTTTCAGGGCTATGCCGTGGGCAAAAGCCGCCGGAACATCGCCGCACTGATGGACATCCGCCCCGACACCGCCCATCTGGAAACAGACGGCGGCCTGCAAACGGTATCTCCCGAGGAGGTGGCCGTAGGCAGCATCATCGTGATCCAGCCCGGTGAGCGGGTACCGCTGGACGGTCTGGTGGTAGAGGGTGCTTCTGCGCTGGACACCGCTTCTCTTACCGGCGAAAGCCTGCCCCGGGAGGTGGCCGCCGGCTCGGAGGTTATCTCGGGCTGTGTCAACCTGTCCGGGCTGCTGCGGGTACAGGTGACCAAGCCTTACGGCGAAAGCACGGTTGCCCGTATTCTGGACTTGGTGGAACACTCCGCCATGAAAAAGTCCCGTTCCGAGGCCTTTATCACCCGGTTTGCCCGGGTATATACCCCCGCCGTCTGCATTTCCGCACTGGCGCTGGCGGTGCTGCCGCCGGTGGTGTCGCTGCTGTTTGGTGCAAGCGCCAACTGGGGGCAGTGGATCTACCGCGCCCTGTCCTTTTTGGTCATCAGCTGCCCCTGTGCGCTGGTGATCTCCATCCCCCTGTCCTTCTTCGGCGGCATTGGCGGCGCGTCAAGCAAGGGAATCCTTGTGAAGGGTGGCACCGATCTGGAGGCGCTGGCGATGGCGCACACCGTGGTCTTTGACAAGACCGGCACCCTGACCCGGGGCGTGTTTTCGGTGACCGAAGTCACCGGCGGCGACCGGGTACTGGAACTGGCAGCGCTGGCCGAGCAGTATTCCACCCACCCCATCAGCCGCGCTCTCCGTGAAAGCTGGTCGGGCGACCCCAAAGCCCACAAGGTGGAGGATGTACAGGAGCTGGCCGGTCTGGGCGTTTCTGCCCGGGTGGATGGCCTGCAGGTGCAGGCAGGTAACGGCAAGCTGATGGCCTCTTTGGGGCTGGATGCTCCCGATGTTCCCGGCACCGTGGTGCACGTGGCTGCCGACGGCAGCTATCTGGGCTGGATCTTACTGGCTGACCTGCCCAAAGACGGTGCAAAGGATGCCATTTCTACCCTCAGGCAGGCAGGCGTGACCCGCACTTTGATGCTCACCGGTGACAGTGAAGCCGCCGCCGCACCGGTTGCCGCGCAGCTGGGACTGGACGGCTTTTTTGCCGGACTGCTGCCCCAAAACAAGGTGGAACAGGTGGAGGCGCTGTTGGAAAGCAAGCCTGCCAAGACCACCCTGTGCTTTGTGGGAGACGGCGTCAATGACGCTCCCGTGCTATCCCGTGCCGACGTAGGCGTTGCCATGGGTGCCATGGGTTCGGATGCCGCCATTGAGGCCGCCGATGTGGTGCTGATGGACGACGATCCCCGCAAGCTGGCTCTTGCCATCGCTATTGCCCGCAAGACCCTTCGGATCGTTCGACAGAACATCGTCTTTTCGCTGGCGGTGAAGATCGGCTGCCTGATCCTGACCGCTTTGGGCTTTACCAATATGTGGTGGGCGATTTTTGCCGACGTGGGCGTGATGGTACTGGCGGTGCTCAACGCCACCCGGGCGCTGAAGGCTCCCCGGCTGTAATTTACAATTTTATGCCTTGTTCCTCAGCTGTTTTTGGGGTATAATAGCTCCAACAAAAAGCCAAAGGAGTGCTGCTCATGAGAAAATGTCCGATACACAACTGTCCCGCAAAAACCGGGGCGAAGATCGCCACCATCGTGGCCGTGGTGATGACTCTCATCGCCGCCGCCACCGTTGTGCTGCACTTCCTGCAGCGGTGTAAAACAGAGGAATAAAACAAAAAACGCACCTGCCGCGGCAGGTGCGTTTTTTTCGACAGATTGAGACCGATGCTTTCGCATCGGTCTTCCTAATGGCAGGGGCAGAAGGACTTGAACCCTCGGCACGCGGTTTTGGAGACCGCTGC
>CAZVRM010000170.1:0-4158 GCA_964629605.1 uncultured Oscillospiraceae bacterium | reverse complement strand
AGCTTTGTTGCATGGGTGCTTTACTCATTGCGCCTTTCGTTATTACTGTACCATTACTGTACCAAATTGGCATGGGGCACCATGTATTTTCATTGAGTTTCATGCACCTTGAAAATTCGGAAATTCAGTCGATATCAGTCTTTATTGAAACGAATTTAGTTTCATTGACTTATGAAATCAGGGCATCGGCTCTCGATACCAAGCTTCATAAAACGGTACTCCTTTTATCTCTTTTAAAATTAAAATCGTTAGATTTGGGCGGGAATTCCCAGGATTTCCCGGGCAGCCAGATTGTTTTGTGCCTCCATATCCCGCAGGCGTGCAGCATTGTCCCGATAGGCGTCGGGATTTGCCATGACCCGGTCGATTTGCTGACGCAGGAAGGCTCCGGTCACATCGTTCAGTTCACAGCAGGAGGGATTGTTCACATAGTTCATAAAGCTCTGAACCTTGATGTCATAAGAAACAGCGATGAAGGGGGTGTTAGCCGCCGCCGAGAAAACCAGAGCGTGCAAGCGCATGGCGCACATCATCTGCATACGGCGCAGCACCGCCATGGTCAACTCCACCTGCTGGGGAGCAGGCAGCAGATAGCTGCCGTTGTGCATCAACTGAGCGGTCTTGTTGGAGGGCACCAGATCGGTGGGGGTCTCAATGGGCATAAACACCGGTGTCAGACCATAGCGCTCTTTGGCATAGTCGGCAGCCTCGGCAAAGGCCGCGTAGTTGTCAAAATCCTTCCAGGGGCGCAGGGAGAAACAAATATAGTTTCCGTCGGGGTCCAAACCGTGATTTTTCAGATAAGCGCAGGCCAGCTCATCGTCCACCGGGGTCAGACTCATGGCCGGGTCGGCAGAATCGCGCACATCGGGCTTGGTGATGCCCATTTCCAGCAGCTCCTTGCGGGAGATGGCATCGCGGAGGGTAATAATATCGGCGTTGCGATCCAGTACCATCTGTGCAATTTTGCGGTTGTATCGGCGCTCCACGTGGCCAATGCCACAGCCGTACATCAGAACCTTTGCACCACGACATTTGGCAGCCCAAATGGTGAACAGATAGTACCACAGAGAGCGGCTGGAGGTGGAGTCCTGAATCAGACTGCCGCCGCCGTTAATAAATAGCTTGGTGCGCTTGGCGATACGGAGAAACCGGGGCACATTGAAGGTGTAAATAGCACGAACACCATACAGCAGACGGGTCTCTTCCGGCTTACGGGTCATGACGGTCAGCGGCAGCAGGGGATCAATGGAGCGCATGGAGGCGATGATGGAACGGAGAATTGCTTCGTCACCCGAGTTGCCTTTGCCATATGCACCACAGATCAGCACCTCTTTGCGCTTCGGGAGACGCTCCAGGTGCATGATGTTCTGATAGATCTGGCTCTGGGTGTCTGCCATGCTGTCCAGCGAATACAGCCGGGAAGCCTTTTCGTAAAGATTTTTGGCAAACCGCTGCCGTTTTTCTGCATCCAGACTGAGATCCAGAATATAATCAGCAAAGGTGTCCACATCTTTGGGCTGGAAAATATAGCCGCTTTCGCCTTGATCAATCAGACGACGCATACCGCCAACGTCGGAAGTGATGACGGTACAGCCCTCCCGGATGCCTTCCAGAATGGAGTAGGGGAAGGATTCCGAAATGGAGCACAGTACGTCAATGTCACAGGCGGCAAAAAAGTGGGAAACATCGGTGACCCAGCCCATGAAGCTGACGCTGTTGCCCAGTCCCAGCTGCTTGGCCAGCACCTTCAGTTTGCCGGCATCTTCACCGTCGCCGCCGATGAGCAGCTTCAGTCGGGGATTGTTCTCACGGGCTTTGGCAAAGGCGCGGAGCAGGGTGGGAATGTCCTTGACCGGGGTCAGACGAGCCAGAATACCCAGCACCACGTCGCCCTCCTGATAGTCGATGCCGGTGGACTTCAGCCAGGCAGTTTTGTCAAAGGGCGTTGCCTTTTCCTCAAAATCCAGACCGTTGTAGATGCTCATACATTTATGGGGGTCAAAATCCCGCTGGATGAGCATATTTTTAAATAAGTCGGAAACGGTAACGTAATAGTCGATAAACCGCAGGGCACCGCCGTTCAGCAGACCAATCGTCCAGCGTTTCAGGGCGTTGTTCATATAGTCCAGCTGATAGTCGCTGTGCACGGTGGAAATCACCGTGGTGCGGCAGAACAGCTTGACCAGCAGACCCGCTACGTTTGCCTTTGCACCGTGGCAGTGGACGATGTCGGGCTTTTCCTGTCGAACCAGCTTGATCAGCCGATAATAATCGTAGGGGATGAACCAGGAAAAGAAGGTGGCCGTTTTGATGCCCACCTGCTGGGCGGATTCGGGGAAATCACCGCTGCGCAGGCTGATCAGCGTCAGGTCAAAGCGTTCTTTCAAGCGGGAACACAGCGCGAGAATGTGCGTTTTTGCGCCGCCGCGGTCACCGCCGCCGGCAACGTGAAATATTTTCATCCAAGGAACCTCCTTGTGAGAATTTACATATAAATTTATTATATAACAACAGACCTTTTTCGGTCAAGTTAGAGATGTGATTTCTCGAGGAAATTTCCGTACAATCCCCCATTGAAGCAGCAGCAAATCTGTGATAAAATAATAGAATCAAACAAGGAGGGCGATCTTATGGCGAAACGCGAAAAGGTAGATTTCATTGAACAGTTCAGACTGGTGGCACATCGCGGCCTGCATGACAATGGGAACGGTGTACCCGAAAACTCCATGACTGCGTTTCAGCTGGCTATCGAACGGGGGCACGCCATCGAGTTGGACGTTCGCATTACGGCGGACAACAAGCTGGTGGTCTTTCACGATAACACCCTGCAGCGTATGACCGGTGTTCCCGGTGAAGTGGATCGCTGGGTGTTGGAGGATCTGAAAAAGCTGCGGCTGCTGGGGACAGAGGAGGCGATCCCCACGGTGGAGGAGATGCTGGCTCTGGTCAACGGTCAGGTACCTCTGCTCATTGAGATCAAAAATGACAAGAGTGAAAATGTAGGTCGGCTGGAGCCTCTGCTGATGGCGCTCCTGGCAAATTATCAGGGCTTTTTCATTCTGGAATCCTTCAATCCCGAGGTGCTGATCTGGCTGCGTCGAAATGCACCGCAGTACATCCGCGGTCAGCTGGGCAGTTACAGCAAAACCGACAAAAAGATGGACAACTATTCCCGCTATCTGCTGTTTAATCCCATGACCAAGCCGGATTTTATCGCCTTTAACATTCATTCCATCGACTACAAGCTGCGCCTGAGCTGTAAAAAGCACGGCGTCCCGCTGGTGGGCTGGACCATCCGTACCCAGGATGATCTGAAGCGTGCCCGTCAGCTGTGTGACGGTATTATTTACGAAAAAGTGGAAGTTTGATCTAACCGGGAGGGAAACCTCCCGGTTTTTCTGTTCTAAATCACCGGGACAGGCCATACAATGCAGCAGGTGATGGAAATGCATGATAAAAGAGTGACAACAACGATGCAGAATGGAGAACGACGACTGCCTGCATTGGGGGTCGCCTGCTTACTGGGTGCCGTCGCGGGAAGCTTGTGCTGCAGCAGGCTGGAGACACTGCAGCAGCTTGTGCAGGGACAGCTGGAAGGTCAACAAACGATCTGGCAGTATTTTTTTCGTGACAGCATTCTTCTGTTGCTGATGTTTGTCTCAGGATTTTTGCGCCCAGGGTGCGTAATCGCATTGATACTTGCTGCTGTAAAGGGATTTCGCTTGTCTGCAGTTGCAACCTTTGGCGTGATCAAAATGGGGAACGGCGGATATGCTTTATCCATGGCGGCATGGTTTCTGCCAGGTTTTTTATCCATGACAGCCCTTCTGCTTTTGGGCAGACAAGCCATGGGGTGGGCTGCTGTCCGATCACGCTTGCCCGCCCGACGCGGGAAGTTCCTGTTGCCCGATGGAACCTATTATGTGACTGCCGCGATCTGTACGGGCATCACGCTGCTTGCTGCCATACTTGCGGTTCAGGTTACACCGGGCCTTTGGGCAACCGTCAAAACTTTTTTAGCTATTACATAGAAAAAGCGCACCCATCGGTGCGCTTTTTGTCAGTCTGTCGAAAAACCTCGCCAATGGCGAGGTTTTTTGCAGCGTGTCAAAAAAGTCAGATTTGTGTTTACCAAAGGACACGGGCCGCTGAGGG
>CAZVRM010000169.1:0-4174 GCA_964629605.1 uncultured Oscillospiraceae bacterium | reverse complement strand
GGATCATCTTGAAGAAGTCGGAACGGGGAGCCTCCAGACCGGCGTCCTTGGCGATCTCGTCCAGAATGGAGCCCTTGTTGACCTCCTGTGCGTTGACGGCGTCCACGCAGGCCTGATCCAGCGCGATGGGGTCAAAGGAGGCGAACATACCCACATCGGGGATGATGGGCAGATCGTTGCAGTCCTCGCAGTCGCAGTTGGGAGAAACATCGGCTACGATGTTAATGTGGAAGGCGGGACGGTTGTCCACCACAGCCTTGGTGTACTCGGCGATCTTGCAGTTGAGCACGGCGCGGGACTCGTCCCAGCTTGCCACGATGGCGTCCATGGGACACATGGCAATGCATCGACCGCAGCCCACGCAGATGTCGTGGTGGATGTTGGCCTTGCCCTCTTCAAAGGTGATGGCGCCGTGGGCGCAGTTTTTGGCGCAGACGCGGCAGCCCACGCACTTTGCGGTCTTGACGGTGGGCTTGCCGGCGGAGTGCATCTCCATCTTGCCGGCGCGGGAGCCGCAGCCCATACCGATGTTCTTCAGACAGCCGCCGAAGCCGGTGGAGCCGTGACCCTTGAAGTGGCTCAGAGAGATGAACACATCGGCATCCATGAAGGCGCGGCCGATCTTGGCCTCCTTCACATACTCGCCGCCCTCCACGGGAACCAGCGCCTCGTCAGTACCCTTGAGGCCGTCGGCGATGATCACATGGCAGCCGGTGGAGAAGGGGGAGAAGCCGTTTTCATAGGCGGCGTCCAGATGCTCCAGAGCGTTCTTGCGGCGGCCAACGTAAAGGGTGTTGGCATCGGATAGGAAGGGCTTGCCGCCCAGTTCGCGGATCAGGTCAGCCAGCGCCTTGGCATACTGGGGACGGAGATAGGCCATGTTGCCCGGTTCACCCATATGCAGCTTGATGCAAGCAAACTTTTTGTTGAAATCAATGTCTTTAATACCAGCGGTAATCAAAAGACGGCGGAACTTTTCGGGAATATTTTCCTTGCGGCAGGAAAAATCGGTGAAATAGACTTTGGATGCCATATGTTTTGACTCCTTTTCGGGAATTTTGTTGTTCTGATGGGTCTAATTTATCATATTTTCAGCAAACAAACAAGCCCCGGAGCTTACTCCAGGGCTTGTAAATCATTGCATTTTGGAGAAATACTGCACATGATCCAGCAGGATCGCCAGGATCTCCTTGCCCACCGGCGTGGTGCGGGGATCCTGATGATATTGCCGCAGGATGTGCTCGTTAAAGTGCGCCATAATGAGGGTTCCCTCGTAATTGGTGCGGAAGAACTGCTTAAGCCCCTCCAGTGTGTAGTTTCCGCCAAACAAATTGCGGTTTTCCTGATCGTCCATGTCGATCTGCATGGCCGACATGACCTCGATCTTGTTGTTCATGGGTTCAAACCCCATGCCCAGCAGCAGCACCGGCCAGCGGCGGTATTTCTCCTCCAGCACCAGCTCGTCACCCAGATGGGAAAACTCGTCGATATTCAGCAGCTCCTCGCCAAACTCCCGGTAGATGGTGTTGGCCATATCCCGGTTGAAGGGGGAGCGCAGCTCCATACCTACCGGCTGATAGGAGCCTGCCGGGATGGCGCTGATGGCGCCAAAGCATTCGGCCACCTTGCCTGAACGATGGTGCAGCAGCAGGAAGGGCTCGCGGGTTACCTTACCGTTGTAGTCGGTGACCTCCACATTGTATAAAATGGTGGCGTTGTTGATACCAATACCGGCGAAGCGGTTGTCCAGATCCCGCAGCTCTTTTTGCTTGGCGCGGAGGGGCAGGCCGCAGAAGCGGCTCAGCTTTTGCGGCAGCTTTTTGCGCTTGATCTTGTGCAGGTAGGAGGCCTCAAACACCAAATACTCGCAGGTGTCCAGAAAATCAAAATAACCGGCGGTTTTGACAGTCACCGACAAATTGTGGTGTGCTACCGTTCCGGAAAAACGCTCCAATGCGAAGAGGGGACCGTTGAACAGCAGCGCACCGTTGGAAAAGCTTTTGCGGTTGGCAGAGTAGCCCTCACGGGTATAGGGCAGATAGGGACTGCGGGGCGGCGGCGCGGTCCATTTGGTATAGGAAATATCCACCGGAACATCCTTCAGCAGCATGAAAGCGTCGCTGTCCTTGGGTTGAACCCACTGGGAGGGATAAACCAGGTCACGCACCGTCATGGTGCCGGCCTTGATCTCGGCGGCGTATTGCTTGCGGTAGATCTCCAGAGCCTGCGTGGCGTATTCGCTCCGATCCTCGGGGGAAATTTCACCGGCTTTGGAAAAATCCCGAATGCGCTTTTCCCGGCGGGCATCCCGCACCTCCGACCAGGTGATGACAAAGCCCACCACCGGGATGATCATACTGTTGAGAATATCAAAGGCATTGTGGACAAAGTCCATGCTGAAATCCATGAAAAGACACTCCTTTGGGGGAGGATAGTGTCTCTATTATAATATAGACCGTATGGAACTGGCAAGAAAATTGTCAAAAAACCGGGGATCAGGCCCACAATTTCATGGTTGCCAGCCGCGGCCCCTGCTTGCACAGCCGCACCGCACCCTCCAGCGCATCGGGGCCGTCGTCGTGCCGTCCCAGCGGAAACTGCTCCAGCTGCCGCAAAAGCTCGGTCTGATCCTTGCAAAACCGCAGGTAGCCGTTACGGATGTCGGGCTGCAGGCTCTGGATGCGCAAAACCTTGTCAGAGGCCGCCCGCACCTCAGTGATGGGCAGATAGATTCCCTGCGCCGCGCTCTCTGCCGCCAGCCGCTCCTTAAGGAACCACTGAAACTGGTTGGTCTCGGCTCCAAAGGCCGAATAATGTCCACCGTATGCCCGCTCCAGCCATCGGGCTTTGTCCAGAACATCCCGGATAATGGCATCGGGATGACGGCGCTGCAGGTCGGCGTCCAGCACATAGAGCAGGCCGGTTGCATCCTCCCGTGCCAGGGTGATAATGGCAGAAAAGTCGGAGTCCACGCTCTTGCCCAGACTGGGATCGCAGTAGCCATAAAACCGAAAGCCCCGGGAAAAATCCATGGCCTCCTTGTCATAAAATTTCAGCCACTCCCGGGGGAACAGGCAGGCCGCCGGGTCTTGGGGCTGGTTCTGCATCTCCCGCCAGAAGGCACCTTCCCCCTCGGCGGTCAGCATACACATCAGGTCGTAGTAGCTGAGCTTTTTGGGCCACAATACCTTGACCCCCGCCAGCATCTCCTTTTTGTGCCGACGGAAAAAGGCCAGCGCCCGCTTGTCCCGGTTATCATCTGAGAGATCGGTGTAGATCGTCCGCCAGGTCTCCCAAAGGGGACTTGGGGAAAACTGTTCCACCGCCTGCCAGCGAAAGCTGCGATAGGCCGGATTTTCCAGCAGGTGTACCAGCAGGCTGTCGTGATGGAGCACCGTGCCGATGCAAACAATGTCGGTGTATCGGTCACCGGCCTTGCTCACCGCACCAAAGTACCATCGTTCCAGCTTTTGCCGTCCCTCGGGGGAGTACACCTCCTGGTCATTTTCGATGTCGTCCAGTACGATCAGATCGGGTCGCCGCGCTCCGTGCCGCCGTCCGCGCAGCTTTTGCCCGGAACCCACCGCGTCAATGCGGCAGCCGTTTTGCAGCAAAATCACGCTGCTTTTCCAAACCTTGCCCTTTTGCGGGCCGAAATCTGCGATCAGACCCTCGTTTTCCTCCAACTCGGCCTTGATACAGTCCAAAAAGGCAGTGGCCTGACTTTCGGTGTCGGACACCAGCAAAATGTATTTTTTATAACCGTACAAGGCAGCGTGCAGCACATTTTGCAGGCTCATAATGGTAGATTTTGCGTGTCCCCGGGGGGCAGCCAGTGCCAACCGGCATCCGGGCGCCGCCAACATCTCATCCAACGTGTCGGGGCCGGGACGCTTGTTTTTCATTACCTGCCTGCGCCACAGCGCGCACAGCTTTTTGTGAAAGGCCGGGCTGGCCACGGTGAAGTAGTGGCTGAGATATTTCCGACCAAAGTCCATGGGCTGTCCGGCGCAGTCGGGTTGATGGTTCATAATGGGTCACCTCCTTCACCAAAAGAGCATAACGGCATGGCACGGAAATGTCCATTTGACAGAAAAAGGAGCTGCCCAAGCAGCTCCTTTTCAGCGTGTCAAAAAAGTCAGATTTGTGTTTACCAAAGGACACGGGCCGCTGA
>CAZVRM010000168.1:3035-4186 GCA_964629605.1 uncultured Oscillospiraceae bacterium | reverse complement strand
GAGCGTGTGGGTAAGGCGCTGGAGGAGGCTTCGCTGGAGGCCATGCTGTATGCCGCTGCCCGGGACATGAGCATCTGCGGCGAGGGCTATCTGCTGACCTACATGAGCACCAGAGGCCCCCGTCTGGCTCGTCTGGACCCGCTGGAAACCTTTATGCTCACCTCCGGTGTGCTGCAGGAGCCGGTGGCAGCCGTCCGTGTTCACAAGGCAGGCCGGGATATGGCACAGGGCGAGCTGTATCTGCCCGGTCAGGTGCAGAGCTGGGAGCTGCAGGGCAAGAGTCTCACCCTGAGCGAGCCCACTGCATTGCCCTTTGAGGGGCTGACGGTCACCCGCTTTGCCAACAATCTGGACGGCACCGGCGACTTTGAGCCGGTCTGCAGTCTGCTGGATGCCTACAATGTGCTGCTGTCGGGCTCTATGGACGATATGCAGAGCGTTGCCAACGCCTTTTTGGCACTGTACGGCGTCATGGGCACCACTCAGGAGGACATCGACCGAGCCAACCGCAGCCGCGTCCTGTGCCTCAGCGACACCGGCAAGGCCGAGTTCGTGGTGAAGAATCTCAGCCCCGATGCCATTTCCCTCATGCGCGATACCCTCAAGCACGATATGCTCACCATCACCATGACCCCCGACCTGCAGGACGAGGCTTTTGCAGGCAACAGCTCGGGTGTGGCGCTGGAGTACAAGCTGTGGGGCATCGAGCAGGCCCGCACCGCCAAGGAGCAGGGCTTTGCCTGCGGCCTGTATCACATCGTCGGCCTGTTTATGCAGGGTCTGACCCTGTTGGGCAACCCGGTGAACGCCCAGTGTACCGCCCGATTCTACAAGAATCTGCCCCAGGATGTGCAGCGCATCTGCGAAAATCTGGAGCTGCTGGGGGATACCGTATCCACCCGCACCAAGCTGGAGCTGCTGCCCTTTGTGAAGGACGTGGAAGCCGAGCAGCGCCGTCTGGAAACCGAGAAAGGAGCCTAAATCATGGAAGAATTGCTGGAAAAGACCGAAGAATTGACCGAGGAAACCGCTGAAATGCAGGCGGAACAGCCCCAGACCCAGCCCGAGCCCACCGCAGTGGAGCCGCCTGCGCCCACCACCGCCGCACTGGAGCAGGAGCTGGAAGAATTGCGAAAGGAAAAGCTCAACCG
>CAZVRM010000168.1:0-2935 GCA_964629605.1 uncultured Oscillospiraceae bacterium | reverse complement strand
TGCTGATAATACGATTTGTTGCGTTATTTGGTATATTCTGTGAAAACATCCCGGGACAGCTCTGCCAGCAGTGTGTCGCTGAAGCTGCCCTTTACGTTGGCGTCGTACTCTTCGGCTGTTGCCACGTTGCCGTTGTAGAACAGGCACAAAATGTAGTCGCCCTTTTCGGTGTAGACAATACCGCAGTCGTTAGCCACCTTGTCCATGGTGCCGGTCTTGTGGGCCACCTCAATGCCGCGGGGCAGGTGCTTGGGGATGCGGCTGTTGGTATGACAACGCTTCATAATATCCACCATCTGTTCAGACACCCAGGGGGAGAACAGGGTCTTGTCATAGACCATGCGCAGCACCTTTTCCATGTTTTCCGGGCTGGTGGAGTCGTTCTGGGCGGCGGTACACAGATAATCTTCGGTGTTCAGCCAACGACTCTCGCCTGGAAGCTTCTTGCTGGGGTCAAAATAGGCGGCGATCAACTGCTTGCAGGGATAGTCGCACTTGGTCTTGTCCAGCCCAAAGCCCTCGATGACATTTTTCTGAATGTTGTCCCGGCCAACCAGATGATAGAGATAATCGGTGGCGGTGTTGTCGGACAGCATCATCATCAATCGTGCGTAGTCCAGCAGGGTCAGATTCAGTCCGGGCTGCAGCTCGTCCAGAATACCGCTGCCGGGACTGACGAATTCGGCCTTCAGCTCGTGCCGGTCGGTGAGCGCAAACCTGCCCTCCTCACACTGGCGCAGGAACTCAGCCAGCAGATAGACCTTGAAGGCAGAGGCGGTGGGCAGTTCCTTGCTGCCGTTGATGGTAAAGCCCTCACCGGTTTTCAAATCGGTAAAGGCCACGCCCAAAGCACCGGTGGCCTTTGCCTGATAGTGCTCCGCGATGGCGCGGATGGCTTGTAGATTCATGGAATTTGACCTCCTTTTGCGGAAAAAAGCGCCGGTTTTACACCGGCGCTTTGATTTTGGTAGAACTTACAGGATGATCTCGCCTTCAACGGTGCCGGAGATACCGGCAGCGTTGGCCTCATCGGTATCCAGATGGACAGCGGTAGCGGCCTTGGCAGAGACACGGGCGATGACGTCATCAAAGATGATGGAACGCTCTTCGCTCTTGATGGACAGCTTGACGATCTGCTTGTCAGTGATGCCGGCCTTCTCAGCATCCTCGGGGATGATGTGCAGGTGGCGCTTTGCGACCATAACGCCCTCAGCCAGTTCCACTTCGCCGCAGGGGCCAACCAGCTTGCAGGCGCCGGAGCCTTCCACAACGCCGGACTCACGGATGGGAGCCTTGACGCCGATGGAACGGGCATCGGTCAGAGACAGCTCGACCTGGGTAGCGGGACGGACGGGACCCAGAACGGACATCTTCAGAGAAGCCTTGGGGCCAACGACCTCAACCTTTTCCTCGCAGGCGAACTGGCCGGGCTGAGACAGAGCCTTCTTGGCGGTCAGCTGATGGCCGGCGCCGAACAGGATGTCCAGGTGCTCCTGGCTCAGGTGCAGGTGACGAGCAGAAATTTCAACGATAACGTTCATTGGTATCGACCTCCGTAAATAATTATCAAAGTGTGGGGATGTGATTTACAGTATCACTGTATCACAGAATGAAAAAAGATTCAAGATTTTTCGCGAATCCTCTTCCTTTCTTTCGAAAAATAAGGTATGATAAACAATCGGAAAGGTTTGTTTTCATTTTTTCACATAAAAAGGAGTTGTACCTATGGAACATCTGCGTTCGACCCGTGCGGAGATCAATCTGGACAATCTGAAGTATAACATCGACCGCTGCCGTCAGGAGATCGGCCCCGATGTAGAGCCCATGGCCATTATCAAGGCCGACTGCTACGGCCACGGCGCCGTGGTCATGATGGAGTATATGCTGAAGTACGGCATCCGTTATTTCGGTGTTGCCTCCCTCAATGAGGCCATGGAGCTGCGCCGCTTCCACAAGGACGGCGAGGTGCTGGTGCTGGGTCTGTCCCCCGACCACCTGCTGAAGTACGGTGTGGACAACAACATCACCCAGGCCTGCTGCTCCCTGCGCCAGGCCAAGATCCTGTCCGAGTACGCCACCGCCGAAAAGCCCGCCAAGATCCAGATCAAGGTGGACACCGGTATGCATCGTCTGGGCTTTGCTCCCACCGAGGAGAGCATGGACATCGTCAAGGAGATCTTCGCCTTGCCCAATTTGGAGATCGTGGGCGTGTTCTCTCACCTGGCTCTGGAAACCAAGGAGCAGGACTATGACCAGTGGAAGAAGTTCCAGTATTTCATCGACGGCTGCGAGGCTCGCGGCATGAAGTTCCCCTTCAAGAGCATCAACGACGGTATCGGTACCATCCGTTATCCCGAAATGCGCTATAACATGGTGCGTCCCGGTTCCTTCTTCTACGGCTTCAACCCTCATCTGACCGATCTGAAGCCCCTGATGCAGCTGAAGAGCGACATCGTCCACCTGCAGGTGCTGCCCGCCAACGAGGGTATCGGCTACGGTCTGGATGACGCTGCCGATCATGACCGCATTATCGCCACCCTGCCCTTCGGCTATGTGGACGGTGTGCCCCGTGCCATGTCTCACTATCAGGGCTGGGTGTCCGTCAAGGGCGTCAAGTGCCCCTTCGTGGGTCTTTTGTGCATGGACCAGGCCATGATCGATGTCACCGATGTGCCCGATGTGGCCAACGGCGATGAAGTGGTGATCTTCTCTCATGAGACCTGCGCTATGACCTATCCCGAGGGCGCCAAGATCTCCAACTTCAACCGTAACGGTCTGCAGGCCGCCATTCCCCGCCGCGTTCCCAAGGTGTACTTTGAGAACGGCGTGGAGGTCGCTTACCGCGATTACCTGTTCGATAAGGAATAAAAGATGGATTTCGAGGGGCGGCTTGCCGCCCCTCATTCTTTTCTATTGACATGGAGTTCACTCCAAG
>CAZVRM010000167.1:0-4188 GCA_964629605.1 uncultured Oscillospiraceae bacterium | reverse complement strand
AGTAGGGGCTGATACCGATAAAGGTCAGGCCATAGCTCAGCACGTTGAAAATGATAACGCCGGCAAAGACACCGCCCACTGAGCCTACGCCGCCGGCAACGGAGCAGCCGCCCACGATACAGGAGGCAATGGCGTCCAACTCGTAGCTCAGGCCATAGGCGCTGGTTGCGGAGCTGGTACGGGCAGCTTCCAGCGCACCGGCCAGACCGTAGCAGGCACCGGCGATGGAGTAGGTGATCATCTGAATCTTAAAGACATTGATGCCGGAAACACGGGCTGCTTCCAGATTGCCGCCCACGGCAAAAATTTCCTTACCCAGACAGGTCTTCGTCAGCAAGATCCAGACCACGAACATCACAGAAAGCGCAATGATGACGATGACGGGGATGCCCATGACGCTGCCGCTGCCCAAGTTCCGGAAGCCCTTCAGCAGGCCGCCCAGAGGCTGGGACTTGTTGGGTTCCATGTTGAAATACAGGCTGGAGCAGCCGAAAATGATCATCTGGGTGCCCAGCGTTGCCAAGAAGGCGGGAACCTTCAGCTTGGAAACCACCAGACCGTTGAAAATACCGAAGCACATGCCAACGAACATGGCAGCCAGAACGGGAACGAAGATGGGCAGTTCCGGCAGATTGGGCCAGAACTTCAGGGAGGCATTGGCACCCTGTGCCAGAGAGGCAGCGATCAGCGCGGCCAGACCGACCATACGGCCGCCGGACAGGTCAGCGGAGCCGGAGATGATAATGAACATACAGCCCATTGCCACCACGATACGGACAGCACTCTGCATCAGAATGTCCTTGGCAACCTTAATAGACAGGAACTTGGGGGAAATGACGGTAATGATCACCACCAATGCCAGCAGGATCAGATAAATGGCATAATCCATCAGGAAGGATTTGGTGTCTAATCTCTTGGCCTGTAATCTGTTATTCTTCATTGGGTAACTTCTCCTTTCTGTGCACCCTGATAGGTACTGGCAAGCAGCATGATCTTTTCGTCGGTAGCAGTCTTGCCATCCAGAATGCCTGACAGATGGCCTTCGCACATGACCATGATCCGGTCGCTCATACCCATCAGTTCCGGCATTTCAGAGCTGATCATAATAACGCTCTTTCCTTCTGCCGCCATCTGGGTCATCAGGGAATAGATCTCATACTTGGCACCAACGTCAATGCCGCGGGTCGGCTCGTCCAGAATCAGGATTTCCGGTTCCGTCAGCAGCCAACGGCCCAGCAGCACCTTCTGCTGGTTGCCGCCGGACAGCGACTGAATGGGGGTCTTCCTGCTGGGCGTCTTAATTGCCAAGGAGTCAATATATTTCTGCGTGTCGTCCGAACGCTTCTTTTCGTTTAAAATCAGCTTACCGCCGTCATACTGTTCCGGATGTGCTGTCTGATTCGCCAGCACCAGATTGTCCTCCACAGACAGCATGGGGATAATGCCGGTGGCACGGCGCTCCTCTGTCAGCAGCGCAACACCCTTCTGGATCATGTCCTGAGGACACGTGACCTTAATTTCCTCGCCGCGAATCTGGATGCTGCCGGAAGCGATAGGCCGCAGACCGAAGATGGATTCCATCAATTCCGTGCGCTGGGCACCCACCAAGCCGCCCAAGCCGAGGATCTCGCCCTTGTGCAGCTGGAAGCTCACATCCTTAAAGGAACGGGGATCTGCGCTGGTCAGGTGCTCCACCTCCAGCATAACCTCCTGCTGGGGCGTGTGCAGCTTAGCCGGGAACTGGTTGCTCATTTCCCGACCGACCATGCGGCTGACGATCAGCTGCTGGGTCAGCTCGGAGGCAGGCCAGCAGCCAACCAGCTGGCCGTCCCGCATGATGGTAACTTCATCCGAAATCTGCAGGATTTCGTCCATCTTGTGGGAAATATAGATAATCGCCACACCCTGAGCCGTCAGCTTGCGGATGATCCGGAAGAGAATCTCCACTTCCGTTTCACTCAGGGAAGAGGTAGGCTCGTCCATGATGATGACCTTTGCGCCATAGCTGACAGCCCGGGCAATTTCCACCAGCTGACAGTGGGCAGCGGCCAGCTCGCTCATGGACCGCTTGGGGTCGATGCTGATGTCCAGATCTTCAAACAAAGCCTTGGTATCATCATACATTTTCTTTTCGTCCACCCAGTGGACAGGGCCGATCTTTTTATAGGGGATTCGTCCTACCCAAATATTCTCCATGACATTTCGGGTACGGATCGGGTGCAGCTCCTGATGGATCATGGAAATACCCTTGTCCATGGCATCCCGGGCGTCCTTGAAGGTCACCTTTTCCCCATCGATCATTATTTCGCCTTCGTCGGGATGGTACAGGCCAAAGGCGCACTTCATCAGCGTGGATTTGCCTGCGCCGTTTTCTCCCATCAGCGCATGGACAGTACCCTTATGTACCGCAATGGAAACAGTATCCAGTGCCTTGACACCGGGGAAGGATTTGCTGACACCCTTCATTTCCAGCACAACGCTAGTATTTTCCATCCTGATCCTCCAATCTCACAAAATTTTTACAGCCGGGCCCGCCGAAACGGGCCCGGCCTTCAGGCAATCGCTATTTCAGTTTCAGAGCGGTGCTTAGCTTAGTAAGCAGCGTCTTCGGTGTTCTCAGCAGTGATGCCGACGTAGTTGATGTAGATGTGATGGCCTTCGATGGTGGTGCCGTCGATGCCAACATTGTCCTGAGTCAGCTCCTTGCCTTCCTCCAGCAGGGAGATCAGCTTGTAAATGGAGTTGCCCAGAGTGACGGGGTTGTTCAGAGCGGTGCACAGCATGGTGCCTTCCTTCAGAGCCTCAACACCGTTGGCAGTTGCGTCAACAGCAACAACGGGGATGTAGGAAGCTTCGTCAGCGAAGAAGCCGGCAGCCTTCAGAGCTTCGATAGCGCCCAGACCCATGTCGTCGTTGCAGGCGATAACGGCCTCGACGTCGTCCATGTTGGCCTGCAGGATGGAAGCCATCTGGTTCTGTGCGTCAGCACGCTGATAGTTGCAGATGGTCTCCATGACACAGTTGGTCTCGATGCCGGCATCGGCCAGAGCAGCCAGAGAGTAGGAAGCACGGACCTCGGTGTCGTAGTGGCCCTGAATACCCAGCAGCATGACATAGTCCAGCTTGCCGTTGCCATTGCGGTCAGCCTCGGGATGTGCGTTCCAGTATTCTACCAGAGCCTCGCCCATGATGGTGCCGGACTGGGTAGCAACGGAGGAAACGTGGTAAACGTTCTCGTAGATCTCAAACTCTTCATCGGTGGGGCTGTTGGAGTTGGCGAAGATCAGGGTGACGCCCTCTTCCTTAGCCTGCTCGATCATCTCAGCGATGGCATTGTTGTTGATGTTGTTGACGACCAGATACTTAACGCCCTGGGTGTAGAAGTTGTTGATGTTGCTGGTCTGAGTAGCGACGTCGTTCAGGCTGTCAGCGTCGACGACCTTAATGGAGCCGCCTTCAGCAGCAGCATTCAGGGTGCTGCGGGCGTTTGCGATGAAGGTATCGCCGAAGTTGTACCAGCAGACACCGGCAACAACGTCTTCAGCGGGAGCGGCGGCAGCAGCCTCTTCGGCAGCGGGAGCATCAGAAGCTTCTTCCTTAGCGCCGCAGGCAGCCAGACTCAGAACCATGACCAGAGCCAGAACGAGAGCCAATAACTTTTTCATGTTTTCAGTTCCTCCTATGTTGTTTGACTTTTTCAGCGCAGGTCCTCCCTGCCCTGTATTTTTATTATATCAACAACTTTTTGCGATAAACAGCCCTGTTTTTTTGCACTTTGTATATTATTTCTTGCATGTAATTGCACTTATTTGCAAAAGGATTATCTTTTCTTGCGGCGGCGGATATTACAGCGCTTTCATATCCTGCGCGATCTGCCGGAGAATATCTTCCACCTGAGGCGCATAGCCCAGACGGTCAAAGGTGCCGTGGAAGAGGCCGCCGTAACGGATATGGCGGTGCTCCACACCTGCGGCCACCAGCTTCCGGGAGAAGGCTTCGCACTCTGCCCGGAGGAAGTCGTATTCCGCCGTGACCAGCAAGGTTTTCGGCAGACCCTTCAGATCTGCGAAAATAGGGCTCAAGTAGGGATGACGCATATCTTCCCCATCGTTCAGATACCATTCGTTGCAGGCATCCATGGAGCCGATGATCCGGATCTGGGCATGGATCAGAGGATCCTTGTGGGGA
>CAZVRM010000166.1:0-4237 GCA_964629605.1 uncultured Oscillospiraceae bacterium | reverse complement strand
GCAATCCGTTTTCCTATGCTGAAATATACGGATTCCCACGCAAAATGCCGCCATTAGGCGGCATTTTTGCTCGGAATGACAGAAGGTGTGGCATTGTGCAGCAAGCCCCTCAGCTTGTTAAAAAAGTCAGCTTTGTACTTGCTGCAGATTTCGGGTCGCTGTGGGCAGTGGCTCCTACAGGATCGTTTTTGGCCGTAATCTACATGATTATGGTCAAAAACTCCGTAAACCGCCCGATTTTTCGCAAAAATCGGGTGAAACCGGCGCGCACGCCGGAGCCAAACTGTCGAAAAGAACCCAGCGATGCGGTTCTTTGACAGTCTCAACAGCACTCCGAAGATTCGGAGTGCTGTAAAAATCACTTCAAAACCGGCGTCCAGGCCAGATTCATGATCTCCTCCACATCATCCATGGAGGTGATCAATCCCAGACGAACGTACTTTTCTACCACACGGTGCAGAGAGTCGCCGGCAAAGTCCTCAGCCAGACCAAACTGCAGCGAGTTGTTGATCATCACATTCATGTCGTAATCGCCCCCGTTCCAGCCCCGCTCCAGCAGCAGTGTGGTGGCCTCTTCGGGGTTTTCCCGCATCCAGGAGTGTGCCTTCTGCACGGCTTGTACGATCTTTTTGGCATGTACGGGATTGTTCTGCACAAACGTGCGGTTCATGGCAATGACGCAGCAATTGTCACCGGCAAAATCGCTGTCCAGCAGGGAGCGCACCGCCCGCAGCTTGCCCTCTTTGACCATGGCATAGGCAAAGGTATCGGACAGCAGCGCCGCCGAGATCTCGCCCCGCTCCATGGCTGCCACGCAGGCATCGGAGGAAACCTGGGTCAGGGTGACATCTTTCTGGGGATCAATGCCGTCGGCATCCAGCAGCAGGCAGGTGATATTATAGTCGGATGCGCCGATGCCGTTGGGCACCGAGATCTGGGTGCCTTTCAGGTCTTCGGTGGTCCTGTACTGGCTGTCGGCCAGAACGTACAGCGTTTTGCAGCCGATATGTGCGCCGCCCACAAAGGTCAGATCCACACCGTTGGTCACCGGCACCAGCATGGTGGCAATATGTCCCACCGCCACGGTGGCCTGCTGTGTGCCCAGCGCTTCGGTATAAGAGGTGCCCTTAAAGCCCTCGGCGGTCAGCCCGGCCTGGGTGTAATAGCCCAGGTCATCGGCCACGGTGGGGCCGGAGGTGCAGCCGTCAGACATATAGAACTTCACCGGCTGACCATAGGCCGGCTCTTTTTCCATGGCTGACTTTTCCTCGGCAGTGGGTGTCAGGTCAAATCCTGCCATGTCAATGGCGCGGCCGGGAATGTCCACCGGGGTGAACAGCGCCTCCCACTTGCCCGCTTCAAAGGCTTCCACACAGTCCATGTGCACCGCCGACTGGTTGACCTCCACGTTTACGCCGTCCTGCCCCATTTCGATCTGACCGTCGTTGTTCAGATCGCCTGCCAGTTCCCCCTCGGAATTGCCGCAGGCGGCCAGCCCAAACAGCAGGTTTACCGCCAGCAGAAATGCAAGAAATTTGTTCATAGATGAACGCTCCTTTTCAAGTTATTATCCAAAACCGGCTTTTCCGGTATCAGATCATGTATGATTCCCGGCAAAATGCAGCCGGTTGAGGATATGATTGCGGTATTCCACAAACTGCGGCGAGGAGCGGTCACCGGCGTGCTCCCGGTCGATGGCAAGATCGGCCACTACCCTGCCCGGATTGGCATCCATGACAATGACCCGTGTTCCCATGTAGATGGCCTCGTCCACATCGTGGGTGACCATTACCGCCAGTTGGCGGCGTTCCCGCCACATATGCAGGATCTCGTCCTGCATATTCATACGGGTGAAGGCATCCAGCGCCCCCAAGGGCTCATCCAGCAGCAGGATCTCCGGCTGATTGATCAGCGAACGAGCCAGCGCCACCCGCTGAGCCATGCCGCCCGAAAGCTGACCGGGATAGTCATCCCGAAAGGCTTCCAGGCCGATGACCCGCAGCATTCGATTGATCTTTTGCTCATTTTCCCGGAGTTTTCCCTGCATTTTCAGGGAAAAGGCAATGTTTTTCTCCACCGTCAGCCAGGGAAACAGGGTGGGCTTCTGGAACACCATGCCCCGGTGGGGTGAGGGGCCGTCAATCTCCCGTCCGTCCACTGTGACCTTGCCGGTGGTAGGCCCGATCAACCCGGCTACCAGCCGCAAAATGGTGGACTTTCCGCAGCCCGAAGGCCCTACCAGACTGATGAACTCCCCGCTTTCCATCTGCAGGTCGATGTGATTGAGGGCGTGGGTCACGCCGTCGGTCTCCACCTTGGCGAAGCTCTTGGATACCTGCTCCAGCTTCAAAACTACTTGTTTTTGCTTGTCTGCCATCTTATTTCACCATCCCATTCTGCCACCGCAGCACGCGGCGCTTGATGCTGTCCAGCCCCTTGGTCACCAGTGTAAAAATGATACAGATCACAAATAGTGCCGCAAACATTTTGTCGTAGCTGGCCCAGGATTTGCTCCAGTTCATATACCAGCCCAAGCCGGATTTCACGCCCAGCATCTCGGCGATCATGATGGCGGTGCAGGAGCTGCTCATGGCCTGGGTGCAGCCCTGCAGAATGGAGGGCATGGCGTGGGGAATGGCCACCCGGAACACCAGCTGCCGGGAGGTTGCCCCCAGGGTACGGGCAGCGTCAAAATAATCCTTATCCACATTGGCGATGCCGGTCATGGCCGCCACCGTCACGGCAAACCAGGAGCCCAGGGCGATGATGAACACCGCACCGCCAAACAGCGAGGAGGCCACCACCATCATAATGGGGATCCATGTAGAGGTGGGGATGGGGCCAAGAAACTTAATGATGGGGTTCACCCAGTACCGAGCCTTTTCGGAGTAGCCGCAGGTGATGCCGGTGACCAGCCCCAGCGCCACACCGGCGGAATAGCCCAGAAACAGCAGCCACAGAGTGTGTACCGTGCAGTCCCAGATCATGGCTCTGTCGCTCCACGCGGCGTTGAGGACAAAGTTCATACAAGGCACAAAGGGCTGGGTCAGCACGCCGGTCTTGAGGGTCAGATAATCGTAGCCTGCCAGCAGCAAAAACAAGGCAGAAAACAGCGGCGCGCGGTAACGCAGCTTGTCATATACCCCCTTGTCTCCCCTGCGCCACCGCAGTCCCGCGTACAGGCCATAGAGCCCATACAAAAGGATCAACAAAAGCATCGCCGCCAGATAAGTACGGGGATGGCGGTTGAGACTGTTGTCCGGAATCAGCAGATATTCTGCCACCGCCACACCGCCGCACACCAACGGCAGGCAGAGGATGACACCCTCCCCCACCTTTTGCAGGGATGTTTTTTCTTTGGTTTCCAGTTCCCGCAGCTGTTGGCGGGTCAGTTTTTCCTGAATGGGAAGATGGTTTTCGACCATGTTCGCGACGCTCCTTATTTTGATGCTCCCAGATGGGCAAGCTCATTATATTCGCGCCATTCCAAAAAGTCGAAATGATAATTTTGATGGTCGGATTGCCGTCTATTGGGGAAATGTATCCGCATCCATTCCCCGGCTGGTTTCCCTCGAACCATCGGTGGGATTGATCGCTATTTTCCGGTCGTTGCCTTCCATCATCGGGAAACAAAATATCGGATTTTTTCTGCAAATAAAAAAAGAGCCGCTGTGCAGAACAGCAGCTCGGCAGATTCACAGAACCAGCTCATACCACCCGTCGGTGGTGATCTTCTCTTGTTGCACAAAGGCTTCCAGCCGAACCCGTGCTTCGGGCGGAGCGCTCCATGCCATGCCACAGCCGGCGGTGATCTCCCGTGGGACGGGAATCAGCCGTCCGGGCAGTCCTGCGCTGCTGCAGGCCTGCTCCATACCCATGGCGGCGGTGGTGGTGGGAAAGGTGATGATCAGTCGGGGTTCTTTCACTCGCATTCTGCCAGCTCCTTTACTGCGCGGATGGCACCTTCCACGTCCTCCGGGGTATTGAACAGGGAAAAGCTGAACCGTACCGCCCCCTGCTCCACTGTCCCCAGCGCCCGGTGCATCCGGGGCGCGCAGTGCGCACCGGGGCGGGTGGCAATGCCGTAATCTTCCGCCAGTGCATCGGATACCGCGCCCGAATCATGATCCCCGATGTTCAGCGCCACCACTGCGGTGCGGTTCCAGTGGGAAAAATCGCCGTAAATCTTCACGCCGGGGATGTCTTTTACCCCTTCGTAAAACTGTCTGGCCAAGCC
>CAZVRM010000165.1:0-4239 GCA_964629605.1 uncultured Oscillospiraceae bacterium | reverse complement strand
TAGCGCGGAACCAAATTGTCGAAAAGAACCCAGCGAAGCGGTTCTTTGACAGTCTGAGACCGGCCTTCGGCCGGTCTTTCTGTTTATGAAACGTTCATAGTCCGGTCATGATTCATGCGCAATCGGCTGATAGAATCCATTTGTTCTGTACCAAAGAAGAAAAACCTTCCTGATTTGACAAAAAAATGCGCGTCGCGCCCGGTACAATGAATTGATCTCATGAAACGAGGGCCGAATATGCTGAAATTGTTTGGAAAACTTCGCAAGCGAGAGCGGCTGCTGACGATTATTTGCGCTCTGCTGGTGTTAGGGCGATGCTGGCTGGAGCTGCTGCTGCCGGGATATATGAAGGATCTGACTTTGCTCATTCAAATGCCGGGGACAACCCCTGAAACGGGATGGGAGATCGGGCGGAAAATGCTGGTCAGCGCACTGGGCAGCGCCGCACTGGCGGTTCCGGCCGGCTGGTGCGGAGCGCAGGCGGCGGCAGGGTTTGCCTATTCTCTCAGGGAGAGTGTTTTCTGCAAATTGACAGAACTTGACAAGGCTGAAATGGATCGATTCTCAGTATCCGGACTGCTGAGTTGTACGGCAGATGATGTGAACAGGCTGCAGTGGATGCTGAACAGAGGTTTGCAAGCCATTGTTCGTGTATTTGTCGTCTTTGGGGTGGTGAGTTTGCGGATAAGCGGGAAACGTTGGCTGCCGGGAGATCTGCTGGAATTGGGCGGTTATGGCATCTGTGTGATCCTGTCACTGCTGGAGTTGGGTGCGGTTTTGCGGCAGCTTCCGGCGGTGCATACGTCGGTAGAACGGATCCTTGCGGTGTTGGATGCCGAACCGTCGGTGCTGCCGGGGGCGAAGTCACAGGGCGGGGCAACGGGGTCTTTGGAGTTTCGCCGGGTGTCCTTTGCTTATCCCGGAGGAGAGCACAATGTTGTGGAAAACATCAGCATTCGTGCGAAAAAAGGGCAAATGATAGCGGTGATGGGCGCTTCCGGCAGTGGAAAGTCTACATTGACAGATCTGGCTGCACGCCTTTATGATCCCAAAGAAGGACAAATTCTTCTGGATGGTGTGGATCTGCGGGAGTATACCTTTGAGGCGCTTTATAATAGGCTGGGTTATGTTCCGCAAAAGGCGATGGTGTTTTCGGGCTCGATTCGTTCAAACATATTTTTTGGTGAAAGCGCGGCAACAAACCGGGAATGCGATTTAAAGGCAGCGCTGGCCGGAATTCCCGGTGAAGCGCTGCCCGACAGGATGGAGCAGAGTGGCAGAACGCTTTCGATGGGACAGAGACAGCGGCTTGCGATTGCGCGGGTGCTTGCAAGAAAGCCGGAGATCCTGATTCTGGATGACTGTTTTGAGCGTTTGGAGCACCAAGCCTTCCGGAAACTGCTGGAAGATTTGCGGGACACCACTGTGTTGCTGGCGACAAATCAGATTGACCTTGCCAAAATGGCAGATCACGTCTTGGTGCTGGAGCGTGGGCGACTGGTGGGGCAGGGGACGCATGAAGAATTGCTGAAGCGATGCCCCGCCTATCAGGATCTGGCGGCAGATCAGTGTTCCTCCGCTGAAATGGAGGCGAACTGATGAAACGGAAAATAAGCATAAACAGAGAAGCCTGCCAGCACAGAGTTTATGTGGTACTGGGTGCTGTCAGCCTGGCGCTGATGTTCATCACAGAGTGGCACATGGCACTGGCGGTGGTGGGCGCTGCGGTGATCGGGCGTTTGCTGAGCCATATCGTTTGGCGTCACACGCGGAGATATGTCCGGGCGAAAAACGAGGCGCTCAGCCGCTTGAATTGTTATGCAGAAGAAGCTTATCAAGGACATGATGTGGTGCGCTTGTCTCGGGCGGCACGGCAGGTGAAGGAAAACTTCCGTGAACTGAACGGCGGGGTTTATTCTGCTTCCCGACGGGTGCAGTTTTGGGAAGGAATACAGTTGGTGCTGGCAGACGTTACCGGAAATCTGGCCTTTACGGTGGTGTGGATCTCCGGTGCTTGGCTGGTGCTGATGGGAGAAATCAGCCTGCGTGTCATTGCCGCCTTTATGCTGTATGCTGGGGTGCTGGTTTTGTCACTGAACAGACTGACAAAAAAGGCTGAAATATAAAAGGAAGGACGGCCGAATGGTCGTCCTTCCTGCTGTTATCGGATAAAATTGGTGCCTACCCGGGGCTCGTACTGAGGTTGGGGAACCTGCTTGGTGCTCTCTACCAGCCAGGCGATGTTTTTGCCCAGCGTCCGCATGATCTGCAGGCCTTCCTTGTCCTGCAAAACTTCTTCGGGCTGGTTGCCGTGCACCATATTCCAATACTGGGAGGATGCCACCGGCATATTGCTGATGGTAAAATATTTGTTCAGCCGGTCAAAGGCCGCGGTTGCACCGCTGCGTCGGCAGGACACCACCGCTGCGCCCACCTTCCCGCTCCAGCAGCCCCGGGATGCATAAAACAGTCGATCCAGAAACGCACACAGCTGTCCGGCAGGGCCGGCGTAATAGACGGGAGAGCCTACCACCATGCCGTCAAACTCCTGTGCCCGAGCCAGCAGGTCGTTTACCTTGTCATCAAAAATGCACCGTCCGGTATCGTAGCATTTGCCGCAGGAAATGCAGCCGGCCACCGGCTGGGTGCCCAGCCAGAGAAGCTCGGTCTCCACACCGCAGGCATTGAGGGAGGAGGCTACCTCGGACAGGGCGGTATAAGTGCAGCCTTTTTCGTGCGGGCTGCCGTTGATCAGTAGAATTTTAGACATGGAACCACTTCCTTTCCTATTTATTATATAAGGAATTGTTGAAGATTGCAAATAATATAGATTTTTAAGTATTTTTGTGGTATTGTAAAAAATTAGGAAGTGATTGTATGAATTTTCAACATTTTTTTGATACAAAGGAGACCATTCCTCCGGGACTTTCCTGGAATCATTATTGCCCTTACCATCTTCTGTGGCTTGTGGGTATGGTGGTTTTTATCATCCTGCTGTCGGTACAGTACCGCAAGCGGGATGCAAAGACTCGAGCCCGATGGCGCAAGGTGTTGGGCGGTGTGATTTTTGGGGCGGAAGTCCTTAAGCTTCTGGTTCTGCTGGTGAACGGAACCTACACCCACGCCTATCTGCCGCTGCATCTGTGCTCGCTGAGTATCCTGCTGATCGCCCTTCATGCATGGCGACCGGGGGTCATCACCGACAATTATCTTTACGGTATTTGTATTCCTGGGGCTATGGCGGCCATGCTGTTTCCCGACTGGACCATGCTGCCGGCTCTGAATTATATGCATCTCCACTCCTTCGCGATCCACGCTTTGCTGGTAGCCTATCCCATCATGGTGACGGTGGGCGGCGATTTGAAGCCCGACTGGCGGCAACTCCCAAAATGCTTGCTGTTTATCGCCTGTCTGGCCGTGCCGATCTATCTGTTCAATCTGAAATTCCACACCAACTTTATGTTCCTCATGTATGCCGAACCGGGCAATCCGCTGCTGATTTTTGAGGAATTGTGGGGACATCATCTGTTGGGCGTTCCCGTGCTGGGGACGGTCTTCATCGGTTTGATGTATCTGATTTTGTATGTGTGCCGGAAAGCAACCCGGGTAAAACAATAAGGAAGTGTGACCATGCAATATTTTTTGGATACCATTGAGACCATCGAGCCGGGACACGGATTTACCCACTTTGACGGCTATCACTTTTTGTGGCTGGGCGTTTTGATCGTATTTGCAGGCTTCATGGCCCGGCAGTACAAAAAACGGGATGCCGTGATCCGCGCCAAATGGCGCAAACGGGTGGCAGTTGCTATCCTGCTGGACGAGGTCTGGAAGATGTTCTGGCTGACGGTGGGTGGTACTTATACGTTGGAATACCTGCCCCTGCACCTTTGTTCCATTAATATTATTCTGATTGCCATCCACGCATGGAAGCCCTCCAAAACATTGGACAACTTCCTGTATGCCATCTGTATCCCCGGTGCACTGGCGGCTATGCTGTTTCCCACCTGGTATCCGCTGCCTACGTTGAACTTTATGCACCTGCACAGCTTCACCGTACATATTCTGCTCATCACCTATCCTGTGATGGTGACGGTGGGCGGCGATCTGAAGCCCGACTGGCGGCAGCTGCCCAAGAGCCTGCTGTTTACCTTCTGTCTGGCAGTGCCTATTTACATCTTTAATATGGTTTTTGACACCAATTATATGTTTTTGATGTATGCAGAAGCCGGAAATCCG
>CAZVRM010000164.1:0-4248 GCA_964629605.1 uncultured Oscillospiraceae bacterium | reverse complement strand
AAAACGCTGGAGGAGCCCCCCGAGCACGTTTTGTTCATTCTCGCTACCACCGAGATCCACAAGGTGCCTGCCACCATTCTGTCCCGCTGCCAGCGCTATGATTTCCGCCGCATCCCGCCCGAGATCATTGCCGCCCGGCTGAATCAGATCGCCGCCGAAGAGGGCTTTACCCTGTCCTCCCCCGCCGCCACCCTGCTGGCACGGCTGGGCGACGGCTCTATGCGTGATGCCATCTCTCTGCTGGATCGCAGCGTGTCTGCCGACGGCAATATCGACCTGAGCCGGGTCACCGAAGCGCTGGGCGTGCCCTCTGCCGACACCGTGCTGCAGGTTTATCAGGCTATTACTGCCGGTGACGGCGCAAAAGCTCTTGAAATTTTCACCGATTGTTATCTGGATGGACGGGATATTGTGTCCCTGTTCGACCAGCTGTTGTCCCTGCTGCGGGATCTGTATGTGCTCAAGGCCACCGGACGGCAGGAGTATCTGATGAGCTCCTCTGCCGCCGATCCCAAGGCCTTGCAGGCGCTGGCCAACCAGGCCGACGGCGCCACCCTGGAATATTTCGTCAGCTGTGTTAGCGATCTGCTGACCCGACTCACCCGCACCGCCATCAAGCGCACCGACGGTGAGATGTGCCTGCTGAAAATGTGCCTGCGGCATCAATCGCTGGAGGCCAAGCCGGTACAGATGGCCCAGCCCGCACCCGTGGCGGCACCGGTTGCAAAGCCTGCCCCTGCGGCAAAGCCCGTAGCATCGGATGAGCCGCCGCCCTTCTCGGACGACGATATGCCCCCTTGGGAGACCGATGATTTCGCAGGTGGCGGCGTCCCCGACGCCCCGGTTGAACCCGCAGCTTCTCGTTCTCCGGCGGGTCGTCCGGAGGCCGACCCCTACAAACAGGCCTCCGCTCCTGCGCCTGTCCGCACGCCTGCACCTGCGCCCGTTCGTTCGGAAGCGCCGGTACGCTCTGCAGCCCCGCAGCGGTCGGCACCGCCTGCTGCAGTCGGCGATCCTGCCGTCAAGGAGCAGTTCCTTGCGGTCGCCAACAGCAAGGTCAGCGGCGCGGTCCGCACCTACCTCAAGCTGGCGGACATGGACGTGGTGGGCGGCGTGCTGCACATCGCCTGCCGGGAAGAGAGTATGCTCTTCATGAAGAAGCCCGCCGTGCAGGAGGTGCTTTCCGAGGCTGCCAAGGCCTGCGGCTATAGCGGTGCTGCCATCCGCAAGATGGGCGATCCCATCCCCGGGGCGGCAAAAACAGCGGAAGCCCCCAAGCCTGCCGCCGATCCCATGGCAGAGATCCTTGCCCGCGCCCGTGCACTGGGCGTGGACGTAAAATGACAGCCGCTGGGCGGCTGTCATCCTGAGCGAACGCGAAGGATCTCCCCTCTCCGGAGGGGATTCTTCGGGGCGTACCCCTCAGAATGACACAAATATTAAAAATATAAAGGAGAAAATACCTATGAAACCCGGAAAAATGATCCCCGGCGGCATGAATATGCAGGCCATGATGAAGCAGGCTCAGAAGCTGCAGGCTGATATGCTGAAGAAGCAGGAAGAGCTGGAGAATATGGAGTTCACCGCCTCTGCCGGCGGCGGCGTGGTCACCGCCACCGTGGTTGCCAAGCAGATCACCGGTCTGACCATCAAGCCCGAGGCCGTTGACCCCGACGACGTGGAAATGCTCACCGATCTGGTGATGACCGCCGTCAACGACGCGCTGCGTCAGTGCGAAGAAACCACCAACCGGGAGATGCAGAAGCTCACCGGCGGTATGAATCTGGGCTTCTAAGATGCAGTACTACGCCGCACCTCTGGAAAAGCTCATCGAGCAGTTCCAGCGCCTGCCGGGCATCGGCCACAAGACCGCCCAGCGGCTGGCCTTTTATGTGCTTGGCCTGCCCGAGGGAGGCGCGGAAGAGTTTGCCCAGGCCATTCTGGATGCCCGGGGTTCTATTCACACCTGCAAGGTGTGCCAGAATCTTACCGAGGGGGAGTTGTGCCCCATTTGTGCCGACGCCCGCCGGGACGGCTCCACCATCTGTGTGGTCACCGATCCCAAGGATCTGATCGCCATCGAGCGCACCCGGGAGTATCACGGTCTGTACCATGTGCTCCACGGCGTGATCTCGCCCCTGAACGACGTTGGCCCCGAGCAGCTGCGCATCAAGGAGCTGCTCCACCGGGTTGCCGAAGGGGACGTGCAGGAGATCATCATGGCCACCAACCCCGACACCGAGGGTGAGACCACAGCGCTGTATCTGACGCGCCTGCTCAAGCCCTTCAACGTGAAGGTCACCCGTCTGGCCTATGGCGTGCCTGTGGGCGGCCATCTGGAGTTCTCCGACGAGGTGACCCTGACCCGCGCGCTGGAAGGCCGGAGAGAGATTTGAGGTGACTGTTATGCATGACCATACACCTCGCGTGGCTGCCATCCATGACCTGTCCGGTCTGGGGCGCTGCTCGCTGACGGTGGCACTGCCGGTGCTGTCGGTGATGGGCTGCCAGTGTGCCCCCATGCCTACTGCCGTGCTGTCCAGTCAGACCGGCGGCGTGACCGGTTACACCTTTTGTGACATGACCCACCAAATGGAGCCCATCGCCGCCCACTGGAAGGCGGTGGACGCCAAATTTGACGCCATTTACACGGGATTTTTGGGCAGTGAAGCCCAGCTTTCCATCGTAGAGCGGTTTTTTGATGATTTTGCGGAAAAAGACACGCTGCTGCTGGTGGACCCGGTGATGGGTGACGACGGCGCGGCCTATGACACCTACGGTGATGCCCTGATTGCAGGGATGCGCCGTCTGGCGGAACGGGCGGACATCATCACCCCAAACTTTACCGAGGCAGCCTTTTTGCTGGGACTGCCCGGTGACGGTTTGAAATCGGGGATGCTTTCTCCCGAAGAGGCCGTGAAAAAGCTGTCCATGGAGGGCCGCCGTTCGGTGGTGCTCACCGGCTACCGCAGCAAACCGGGTTACACCGGCTCCCTCTGTCTGGACGCAAAAACCGGACAGCTGACGGTCACCGAAAACCCCTGTCTGGAGGTGTCCTTCCCCGGCACGGGCGACCTGTTCGCCAGCGTGCTGTGCGGCGGGCTGATGCAGGGCAGAAGTCTCACCGAGAGTGCCGCTCTGGCAGAGAATTTTGTCCACAACTGTATTGTCCGCACATCGGAGCGGGGACTGCCCCGATTCCACGGCGTGGATTTTGAGCCGCTGCTGGGCAGTTTGTTAAAATGAAAAAGTGTGCAAAGAGGCCATCCAGGAGGATGGCCTCTTTCTGTTGATATGTATTGAGGAGACTTGGCCTTTTTCCACCGTAAATGTCCACACGAAAAAGCACAAGATTTTTGTTCATTCTAACAAACTTTTTTTCTTGACAGAATCCGCCTTGACTTCCTGCAGTCCACAGTATATAGTAGATAATAGACCAAAAGGCTCCAGATTTGGACACTACATATAGGGCATAACCGATGCCCCTTTGAAAGGATTTTTCTCATGATCACGGAAATTATCAAGCGCGACGGCCGTCGGGCCCCCTTCCAAATTGAAAAGATCACCGATGCCATCTACGCTGCTGCCCAGGCTTCGGGCGGCCGTGATCGTGAGATGGCCGAGCGTCTGGCCGAACAGGTTGTTCAGCTGCTGGACAACGAAAATATGATCACCCTGCCCACCGTGGAGCAGATCCAGGATGCGGTGGAAAAGGTTCTGGTGAAGAACGGCCATGCCCGTACCGCCAAAAAGTACATCCTGTACCGCAACGAGCGCACCCGCGCCCGGGAAATGAACACCCGCCTGATGAAGGTCTATGAAGATCTGACCTTCAAATCCTCTCTGGAGAACGACATCAAGCGTGAAAACGCCAACATCGACGGCGACACCGCCATGGGCACCATGCTGAAGTACGGCTCCGAGGGCGCCAAGCAGTTCTGCGAGATGTTCATTCTGGACACCGAGCACAGCCGTGCCCACCGGGAGGGCGACATCCATATCCACGATATGGACTTCTACACCCTGACCACCACCTGCTGTCAGATCGACCTGCTGAAGCTGTTCAAGGACGGCTTCTCCACCGGTCACGGATACCTGAGAGAACCCAACGGGATCATCAGCTACTCCGCTCTGGCTTGTATCGCTATCCAGGCCAACCAGAACGAAATGCACGGTGGCCAGTCCATCCCCAACTTCGATTACTCCATGGCTCCCGGCGTTGCCAAGACCTATGTGAAGGAATACAGA
>CAZVRM010000163.1:0-4249 GCA_964629605.1 uncultured Oscillospiraceae bacterium | reverse complement strand
CCTCAGCGGCCCGTGTCCTTTGGTAAGCACAAATCTGACTTTTTTGACACGCTGAGTTCCTTCTCTGTTTTCAATCCATTCTGATCGCCGGTGTCGCCATCGGTGTATGTTCCAGCTGTGATACACCGCCCCGCCCATAAACTACCGTTCCGCCCTCGACGAACTCCTGTATCCTGCCAAGGTTGTCGGTAACCGCCAGCCGAACCTCCAGCGTGTCGCCGCCCACAAGGGTCATGTCAAAATAACCGGCCCCGATGGTGGCATCGAACTGGAGGCTTCCATCGTTGGACACCTCCAAGGTCATTTCTTCCGAAAACACCTGCGCTTCGTTGACCCAAGCCGTGATGACCGCCTTTTCGGGCCAGAACACCTGGGGGTACAGAGTGAAAATTTCCACATGGGGATTCTCTCCCTTGGTGGTGGTGCTGGTTACGCCCAGACCTTTGGTGGTGATGGCAAAAGGCGCCATCAGATTGTAGGCCTGTAACTGAAAATTGTCCGGATGAAGATCATAGACTTCATCCACCACTTGCTCCTGCACATTGCCCTCGGTATCCATCACCCGGATGGTCACATCGGTATTGTAATTCATGGGCAGCTTTACTTCCGCAGAAAAATCCGGCCCCTCCACCCAGTCTCCGGCAGTTTTTCCCGTTGTTTCGTCCACCCTCTTCCAGTCCAGCAAAAACTGCACCTTACTACCTGCACGATATTCCTTCATGGTAGCACTCAGCCGGACGGTAGCCGTTTGCTTTTCCAGATCTGCATCTACTACCTGCCAATCAAAGGTACTCAGCAGCTGGGACTGCTCCTCCAGAATATCGTAAATACTGCTGCGGATCTGCCCTGACAGGTTGTTCAGCTTGTTGGACACCTGCACCTCCAGCGAACCCACCTGATTTTGCAGCTGCCGCACAGTAGTGCGCATGGATCGCAGCTGCACAAACAGTATCAGGGTCACCACTGCCAAAAGGGCGGCTGCGATGGCGAACCATTCCCAGCGAAGCTTTCGGGCAGGCGGCTGCTGTTGGTGTTGCGCTTCCTCTGTATACTTTCGGAGGATGGCCTCCAGCTTGTCACTATCTGCCTCCGTAGGCGCTGCCGCGGGCGGTGCTTCCTCCACCCCCAACAGTTCCCCGATGGTGATGCCGAACAGACGGCTCATGGCGATCAGTGTGTCCAGCTCGGGGATGCCGTTGTCCCCCTCCCATTTGGACACAGCCTGCCGGGAAACGCCCAGCGCCTCGCCCAAGCTCTCCTGCGACAGTCCGTTCTGCTTTCGTAATTCCTGTATGCGCTGGCCTAAGGTCATAACCACCGCCTCCTTTCTCTGACAACCTACCATATGGTTCGGTCGTTTGCCACCATTTGCCCGTTTCCTTTTGTCAACGGAGCGTTGCGGTGGGGATTTTCAATAGTTTACCATAAAAATGGGCATACTGAAAGCAAAAGACAAAAAGGAGTGCATTTTTCATGATTGAACAGGATACCATCAAGCTTTTGCGGGAATGCGATGCCGGGGTGAAGATGGGGATTTCCTCCATCGAGGACGTGGAGGATCGCGTCCGGGCAAGCAAGCTGCGCAAGCGTCTCACCAGCTGCAAGGAGGAACACCGCAAGCTGGAAAAGGAGATCCGTTCCCAGCTGGATCGCTATCATGACGATGGCAAAGCCCCCAACCCCATGGCAAAAGGAATGTCCTGGATGAAAACCAACATGAAGCTGGCCATGGAGGAATCGGACGAGACCATAGCAGACCTGATGACCGACGGCTGCAACATGGGCGTCAAGTCCCTGAACAAATACCTCAACGAGTATGAGGCCGCCGACGAGGTTTCCAAAGACATTGCCAAGCGGCTCATCAATCTGGAGGAGAAGCTGGCAGTGGACATTCGCAGCTATTTATAAACTTTTGCGGCAGGCAAAGCCTGCCGCTTTTCTTTTACCCGCCGCCGTGCTATAATCACGAAAAAGGAGGTGTACCCGTGTCCAATTTGTTTGTAAAAAAGCTGCAGCTGCCATCTGAAAATCAGGAGATCCGGTTTGTGCTGGGACAGAAGCGCACCTGCTATAACGGTGTCTATCCCTTCAAGCTCTTTCCCAAAAAGGCGCTTGCATCCCTGACCTTTGCCCCGGTGACCATTCTGTACGGCGGTAACGGCTCGGGTAAGACCACCCTGCTGAACATCCTGGCGGAAACACTGCACCTCACCCGGCACTCCCCCTTCAGTGGCGGAGCGTTCTTTGGATATTATGTGAAACTGTGCAAGGCGGATTTTTCGGTGATTCCGCTGCACAGCCAGATCCTTACCTCCGACGATGTATCCGACTATCTGCTCAACCTGCGCACCCTCAATGACGGTATCAGCCAGCGGCGGGAGGAGCTTTTGGAGGAATACACCCGGCTCAAGTGGGACAACCGACCCTTCACCTCACTGGAGGACTACGACCGTTGGAAAGAGACCACCGATGCCAAGCGCAAAACCTCCTCCAAGTTTGTCAAAGCACGGCTGACCCGGGATGTGGATCTGTTTTCCAACGGCGAGACCGCCATGAAATATTACACCGAACGCATCACCGAAAACGCGCTGTATCTCATAGACGAGCCGGAAAACAGCCTTTCGGCGGCTTTCCAGACCGAACTGGCCGGATTTTTGGCCGATTCTGCCCGATTTTTTGGCTGTCAGCTGGTGATCGCCACCCACTCCCCCTTCCTGCTGTCCATTCCCGGTGCAGTGATCTATGATCTGGACAGTCTGCCGGTACAGGTGCGGCCCTGGACGGAGCTGGAAAACGTCCGGGTTTATTACGAGTTCTTCAAAAAACATCAAAAGGCCTTTGAGCCGTAAGGAGCAAGCCTATGGACACCAAACAAATTGATTTGCTGCTGGAACATCAGCGTGCTTTTTTTCAGACCGGCGCGACGCTGTCGGTCAGTTTCCGAAAGGAAATGCTCCGAAAGCTGTATACCGCCGTGGAGCGGTACGAGAGCCGCATCCATGAAGCGCTGAAAGCCGATCTTGGCAAAAGCGCCTTTGAGGGCTATATGTGCGAGGTGGGTCTGGTGCGCACCGAGATCAGCTATATGTGCAAGCATATTCACCTATTCGCCCGCCAAAAGACCGTTCGGACGCCCATGGCTCAGTTTGCCGCCCGCAGCTACGTTCAGCCCTCCCCTTACGGCAATGTGCTCATCCTGTCGCCCTGGAACTACCCCTTCCTGCTGGCGCTGGATCCTCTGGCCGATGCCATCGCCGCCGGAAACACCGTGATCCTCAAGCCCAGCGCCTATGCCCCCGCCACCGGACAGGTGATCGCCGATCTGGTAGCGGAATGTTTCCCGCCGGAATACGTTTCGGTGGTGCTGGGCGGTCGTGCGGAAAACGCTGCCCTGCTGGACAAAAAGTTTGACATGGTCTTTTTCACCGGCAGTCAGAGCGTGGGCAAGGAAGTTCTTCGGCGGTGCGCTGAGCATCTGACCCCCGCCGTGCTGGAACTGGGCGGCAAAAGCCCCTGTATCGTGGACAGCAGCGCAAAGATTCCCCTTGCCGCAAAGCGCATTGTTTTCGGCAAGTTCCTCAACTGCGGTCAGACCTGCGTCGCTCCTGATTACATCCTGTGTCACCGCGCCGTGAAAGACCAGTTGGTGCAGGAGCTGCGCCGTCAGATCACCCTGCAGTTTGGCCAAGCACCGCTGGACAACCCCGATTACGGAAAGATCATCAACCAAAAGCATTTTGACCGCATTTGCGGCTTGATCACTGCCGAAAAGGTGGTCTGCGGCGGACAATTTGACCCCAAAGCCTGCCGCATTGCCCCTACCGTGCTGGACAATGTCACCTGGGAGGACGCCGTCATGCAGGAGGAGATCTTCGGCCCGGTACTGCCGGTGCTGACCTTTGACCGCTTTGAGGACATTCCTGCCCTTTTGGCAAATAGGGCCAAGCCGCTGGCGCTCTATCTGTTCACCGAGGACAAAATGGCTGTCGACTTGATCACCACCCGCTGTCAGTACGGCGGCGGCTGCATTAACGATGTGGTCATCCATCTGGCAACTGCAGAGATGGGCTTTGGCGGGGTAGGCGAAAGCGGCATGGGCAGCTATCACGGCAAGACCGGCTTCGACGCCTTTACCCACTATAAAAGCATCGTGGATAAAAAGACCTGGATGGATCTTCCCATGCGGTATCAGCCCTATCAGCAGCTCTACAACAAGCTGCTGCGGATGTTTTTGAAATAAAGGAGTCTC
>CAZVRM010000162.1:0-4255 GCA_964629605.1 uncultured Oscillospiraceae bacterium | reverse complement strand
GATGTGGTGCTCTATGAGGAAAGTCTGGACGGACGCACACTGGAGCGGTCGGTGGAGGCCTTGCATCAGGCCGATCTGCTCATCATCGGCGGCACTTCGCTGGCGGTCTATCCGGCGGCGGGACTGATCCAGTATTTCGGCGGCAGCCGCATCGTGCTGCTCAACCGGGACGTGACCCCCTATGACGGACGCGCCACTCTGTGCATCCGGGAGCCCATCGGTCAGGTTCTGGGACAGATCGAAGTGCGATGAGCGATCCCGTCATTTTGCATTGCGACTGCAACGGCTTTTATGCCTCGGTGGAGCAGCTCAAGCGCCCCGAACTGAAGGCCGTTCCCATGGCGGTCTGCGGCGACCCGGAAAGCCGCCACGGCATCATTCTGGCGAAAAATGAGCTGGCAAAGGGCTTTGGGGTGAAAACCGCCGAAACCATCCGGGAGGCCAAGCAAAAATGCCCCGATCTGGTGCTGGTGCCGCCCCATCACAAGGAGTATGCCCACTGGTCAAAAATCGTCAACGCCATCTACGCCCGCTACACCGAGCAGGTGGAGCCCTTTGGCATTGACGAAAGCTGGCTGGACGTGACCGGCAGTATCGGCCTGTTCGGCGACGGCAAAACCATTGCCGACCGACTGCGGAGAGAGGTGCGGGAGGAGACCGGCCTGACCATCTCGGTGGGGGTATCCTTTAATAAAATCTTTGCCAAATTGGGTTCAGACTATAAAAAGCCCGACGCGACGACCGTGATTTCCCGGGAAGATATGGTGTGGATGGTGTGGCCCAAGCCGGTGGGCGACCTGCTGTATGTGGGCGCCTCCACCCAGCGGTCGCTGGCAGGCCTTGGAATACGCACCATCGGACAGCTGGCTATGGCTGACCCCGATCTGTTGGAAACCCGGCTGGGCAAGCTGGGGCGGCAGCTGTGGGAATATGCCAACGGCATGGAGCACAGCCCGGTGGCCTCGGTCTATGACAAACGCCCGGTGAAATCGGTGGGTAACGGCATGACCTTCCGCCGGGATCTGGCGGGGGAGAATGACGTGCAGATCGGCCTGCGAGCCCTGTCCGACGAGGTGGCCACCCGTCTGCGCAAAAGCGGCCTGCGGTGCCGCACGGTGCAGCTCACCATCAAGGAGCCCAATTTACATACCATCACCCGGCAAAAGGGGCTGGAGCAGGCCACCGATCTGGCCTCCGACCTCACCCAAGCAGCCATGGAGCTTTGGCGGGACAACTGGCGGGCTGACCGGCCCATCCGGATGCTGACCGTCACGGCGCAGAATCTGGTGACTCCCGAGGAAGAGGGCGAGCAGCTCATGCTGTTCGATGAGGAAAACACCGCCAAACGGCAGAAAAAGGCCGGGCTGGAGCAGGCCATGGATGCCATCCGGCAGAAATACGGCTACGGCGCCATTCATTCGGCAGGACTGCTGGGCAACGATCTGGGCATCCGCGCCCAAGCGGAAAGCGAAAATGAAAAGCCCGAGGGCTTTGGCCCGGAGGGCGAATAACGAGGTATCTGCATGATCCACATCATTTTATTGGAGCCGGAAATCCCCCAGAACACCGGCAATATTTCCCGCACCTGCGCCGTGACAGGCGCGCACCTCCATCTCATCGGCCCCATGGGCTTTTCCATCGAGGATCGGTGGCTCAAGCGGGCAGGACTGGACTATTGGGATCAGCTGGAGGTGTTCACTTACGACAGCTGGGAGGATTTCAGGGCAAAGCACCCCGATGTGCGCCCCTGGATGGCTTCCTCCAAGGCGGCTCACAGCTATTGTCAGGTGCAGTATGACCAGCAGGAGACCTGGCTGCTGTTCGGCAAGGAGACAAAGGGTCTGCCCGAAAGCCTGCTGGAAAGCGACCCCGACCGCACCATCCGCATCCCCATGCGCCCGGGCGCCCGATGCCTGAACCTGTCCAACGCCGTGGCAGTCACTGTTTATGAGGTGCTGCGGCAGGGCGAGTTTGCCGGTCTGCAGGAGGTGGGCAAGCTGGGCGGCTGTCCGTCGCCTTAAAAATCAAGGCTGTCATTCTGAGGCCAAAGGCCGAAGAATCTCCTTCGTTTGCGGGAGATCCTTCGCTTTGCTCAGGATGACAGCTTCTTTTTTGTTTATTTCACCGAAAAAGTGCGGAAAACACCGCGCTTTTCGGCTCTTTGCTGGCCTTTTTGTCTTGAATCTGTATGATTTCTATACTATAATGAACCTGTATGGAAAGAAAATCCCCGGAAAGAGCCACAACATGATAAATAACAGAATGTGAGGAAAAAAGGGTATGAACTACAACAAGAAATCCGTCAAAGACATCGACGTGTCCGGAAAGAAAGTATTCCTGCGCTGCGACTTCAACGTGCCTCTGGATGAGAACGGTGAGATCACCGACGACGTGCGTATCCGCGGCGCTCTGCCCACCATCCGCTATCTGCTGGATAATAATGCTGCCATTATCCTGTGCTCCCATCTGGGCCGCCCCAAGGGCAAGGTCAATCCCAAGATGAGCCTGAAGCCCGTGGCTGCTGCGCTGGAAGAGTTCCTGCACATCAAGGTGCCCATGGCGGCCGACATCAACGGCCCTATCGCCCAGATGATGGCCAACGGCATCAAGCCCGGCCAGGTCATGCTGCTGGAGAATATCCGTTTCCGTGAGGAAGAAGAAAAGAACGATCCCGAGTTCGCCAAGAGTCTGGCTGCTATGGCAGATATTTTTGTCAACGACGCCTTCGGTACCGCTCACCGTGCTCACGCCACCACCGCCGGCATCGCTGCTTATCTGCCTTCTGTCTGTGGCTTCCTGATCGACACCGAGGTGAAGGCCATGAGTCGCGCTATGAACAATCCCCAGCATCCCTTTGTGGCCATTCTGGGTGGCTCCAAGGTCTCTGAAAAGCTGAAGCTCATCGAAAAGCTGCTGATGGAGCATTGCGACACCGTTCTGGTGGTGGGCGCTATGTCCTACACCTTCCGTAAGGCTTTGGGCGGCAACATCGGTAATTCTCTGTACGAGGAATCCATGGTGGAAGAAATGGGCAAACTGATGGAGCGAGCCAAGGAGCAGGGCTGCAACCTGCTGCTGCCTGTTGACAACGTGGTTGCCGACCGTTTTGCCAACGATGCCGACATCAAGGTGGTTCCCGCCGGCCAGATCCCCGACGGCTATGCCGGTATGGACATCGGCCCCGCCACCGCTGAAATGTATGCCCGTATCATCGAGTCCGCCCGCACCGTTGTGTGGAACGGCCCTGCCGGCGTCTTTGAGATGCCCAACTTCGCCCACGGTACCGAGACCATCGCCGAGGCCGTCGCAAAGGTTCGCGGCGTGTCCATCATCGGCGGCGGCGACTCTGCCGCAGCTATTGCCAAGATGGGTTATTCCCGTCATGTCACCCATATCTCCACCGGCGGCGGTGCGTCCCTGAACTTCCTGCAGGGCAACGACCTGCCCGGCATTTCCTGCCTGGAGGACAAGGAGTAATCGAGGGATAGTATGAATCTGAAATATCGGAAGACCATCATCGCCGGCAACTGGAAGATGAACCTGAACGCCGAGGAGGCCAAAAAGTTCATCACCCAGCTGAAGACCAAGGCCACCCAGGCCAAGTGGTGTGACGTGGTGCTGTGCGTTCCCTTTTTGCAGATCCCGGCGGCAGTGCGTGCCGCAAAGCACACCAAGATCGCCATCGGCGCACAAAACTGCCATTTTGAGGAAAACGGCGCCTATACCGGCGAAATTTCCTGCAAGATGCTGGCCGAAGCCGGCGTAAAATATGTTATCATCGGTCATAGCGAGCGTCGGCGCGACAACAACGAGACCGATACCACCGTCAACAAAAAGGTGCTGGCCGCCTTGCAGGCCGGTCTGCGCCCCATCATCTGCGTGGGCGAAACGCTGGAAATGCGGGACAACGACGTGACTCTGGACGTGGTGCGGATGCAGGTCAAGACCGCTCTGCGCGGCGTGATGCGGGATCAGATCCGCCGGGTCACCATCGCCTATGAGCCCATCTGGGCCATCGGCACCGGCTATACCGCCACCTCTGAGCAGGCTGGAGAGGTCTGTGAGGCCATCCGCGATGTGGTGCGTCATCTGTACGGTGCCCGTCTGGCACGGGCGGTGTCTGTCCTCTACGGCGGAAGCATGAACACCGCCAACGCGGCCGAACTGCTGGCACAGCCCGACGTGGACGGCGGCCTGATCGGCGGCGCATCCCTCAAGACCGAAAGCTTTGAAAAAATCATCGAGGCGGCGAATC
>CAZVRM010000161.1:4022-4258 GCA_964629605.1 uncultured Oscillospiraceae bacterium | reverse complement strand
GAGGTCAACAAGGGCTCCATTCTGGACGAGATCGCCAAGGACGCCGGTCTGGAAGCACCCCGCTCCGACTTCTTCAGGATGATCCATCCCGACACCTGCTGGCAGGCCGGTCTGGAACACGGCGAGAAGCTGGGTCTGGGTACCCGTGAATACGAGCTGGTAAAGATTTAATTTTACATAAAAACGTAGGGCGCGTTGCAAAATACAGCCTATCATTGCGAACCGTTCGTTAGAAC
>CAZVRM010000161.1:0-4012 GCA_964629605.1 uncultured Oscillospiraceae bacterium | reverse complement strand
CTTTTCTTTGACGCCAGCTCACCATTCCCACGCCAGTGTGCTCACTGGCTCGGAATGACAGGGGTTGTGTGCATTTTGCAACGCGCCCTTTTTATTTGAAAAAAGCGGTGCCGAAGCACCGCTTTTCATCATTTCTTATTCTTCCTCGCCGTGACCGTGGTCATGGTGGCAGTCGGAGCACTCGCCGGAGCAGCCCACGATGGGTTCGGGATCGATGCCCTGACGCTTGTAGTAGTCCACCAGTGCAGCACGGATGGCTTCCTCAGCCAGCACGGAGCAGTGAACCTTCACAGGGGGCAGACCATCCAGCGCTTCCATAACGGCCTTGTTGGACAGCTGCAGGGCTTCCTGCACGGTCTTGCCCTTCACCAGCTCGGTGGCCATAGAGGAAGTGGCAACGGCAGCGCCGCAGCCGAAGGTCTGGAACTTGGCGTCCACAATGACGTCGTTCTCGATCTTCAGCATCATCTTCATAATATCGCCGCACTTCTGATTGCCGACGGTACCCACGGCGTTGGCATCAGCCATCTCGCCCACATTGCGGGGATGGGCGAAGTGATCCATAACTTTCTTGGAATAATTCATATCTCTATTTTCCTCCTCTTATTCGTGCCAGATGGGAGACATGGCACGCAGGGTCTTTACCACTTGTTCCAGACGCTCCAGGATATAATCCACGTCCTCTTCGGTGTTCTGCATACCCAGAGTCAGTCGCAGACTGCCGTGGGAGATCTCGTGGCTCAGGCCGATACCCAGCAGCACATGGCTGGGATCCAGAGAGCCGGTGGAGCAGGCGCTGCCGGTGGAGGCACAGATGCCGTTGAAGTCCAGCATGAGCACCAGGCTTTCGCCCTCGATGGCGTTGATGCAGAAGGAACAGGTGCCGGGCAGGCGCTGCTCGGGATGTCCGGTGAGGATGGTCTGGGGCATCTTGGTGACACCGTCGATCAGCTTGCGGGACAGCTTGCGCAGATAAGCAGCCTCTTCTTCCATGGTCTCCCGCTTGATGCGGGCAGCCTCGCCCAGGCCGACGATGGAGGCGATGTTCTCGGTGCCGGCTCTGCGACCTTTTTCCTGACCACCGCCGGTGATCAGCTGATTGAGCAGAACGCCCTTGCGGATATAGATGGCGCCCACGCCCTTGGGGGCGTTGATCTTGTGACCGGAAATGGACAGGATGTCGATGTTCATGGCCTTTACATCTACGGGCACATGACCGTAAGCCTGAACGGCGTCAGTGTGGAAGATGACGCCCTTTTCCTTACACAGCTTGCCGATTTCAGCGATGGGGTTGATGGTGCCGATCTCGTTGTTGGCGAACATGATGCTCACCATAGCGGTATCGGGACGGATGGCCTTTTCCAGCACCTCCAGTTCCACCATGCCGTGCTTGTCCACGGGCAGATAGGTGACCTCAAAGCCTTCCTTTTCCAGTGCCTGTGCGGTGTGCAGGATGGCGTGGTGCTCGATGGCAGTGGTGATCAGGTGCTTTTTGCCCTTGTTCTGCTTGGAATGCATCCAGCCGCGCAGAGCCATGTTGTCAGACTCACTGCCGCAGCCGGTGAAATAGATCTCACTGGGATCAGCATTCATCAGCAGAGCCACTTCCTTGCGGGCTTCCTCCATCGCATCGTGGCTGGAGTGACCCAGAGAATACAGGGTGCTGGCGTTGCCGTACTCGGTGGTGAGGAAGGGCATCATTTTTTCCAGAACGCGGGGGTCAATGGGGGTGGTTGCCGCGTTGTCAGCGTATACGAAACGGTCTTCCATAAAGGGATTTATCTCCTTTCAACGGGTAAAAACCCATGAACAATCTTATCGTCCTTAATATACACCTTTCTGGTGCATATTACAACCCCCCGGAAAGAAAAATTTGTGAAAAACAGGGGCAAGTTTTTCTTTACCCCAGGAAAAAGACCTGCTATACTTTTTCGCAAAGGAGTGAGGGCTTTGAAGATTCTGTTTGTTGGAAACAGTTACACCTATTACAATGATATGCCCACCCTGTTCAGCCGTCTTTGCGGCTGCAACGGCAAGCGGGCGCAGGTTTTTTCGGTGACAAAGGGCGGGCGCAAGCTCCACGAAAATCTGGACTCTGCCGACGAAACCACCCGTCAGCTGGAGGCTGTAGTGCGGACAAACTCCATGGATGTGTGTATCCTGCAGGAGCACAGCATCCTGCCTATTTTGGAGTTTGACCGGTTTTCTGCCAACGTGGAAGCGCTGATGGAAAAGCTGGGCTCGGCACGGTATGTTCTCTACCAGACCTGGGGACGCAAAACGGGCAGCACCTTTCTTGCGGAGCATGGGCTGACCACCCGTACCATGGCGCTGCAGCTTCGGGATGCCTACACCAAGGTAGCGCAAACCACGGGTGCTGATCGCGCACCGGTAGGCCTGTGCTTTTTGGAAATTTCAGAAAACCACCCGGAGATTGATCTGTACGATCCCGATCTGACCCATCCCTCCTACGCCGGCAGCTGCCTGTCGGCCATGACCCACTACCGCACGCTGTTTGGCACGGTGCCTGCCGATTTGTCCTGTTTTGATCTGCCGGAAGCGACCAAAGCGATCTTTTCACAGGTATTGAAGGCGGTCTGCGGAGAGTAAGAATTCAAAAAGCCCGCTGCAAAACACCCATCGTGTCATCTCGAGCGCAGTCGAGGGATCTCCCATCTCTGGCAGTTTCTGCCGTTTCGAGGAGATTCTTTGGCCGTCGGCCTCAGAATGACAGGGATGGTGCTTTGCAGCGAGCTTTTTCTTTTTTATTGTACGCCGCGCAGCAAATCACCGGCGTCCACGCCGTAGAGTTTGGCCAGAGCCAGCAGGTTGGAGGTGGAGGGCTCGGCAGCGCCGGTCTCCCACTTGCTCACCGCCTGCCGGGAGACGCCAAGGGCTTCGGCTACATATTCCTGGGTCATGCCGCAGCGCTGACGGTGATCTTTCAGCGCTTCCCCCAAAGAGCGGCGGATAATTTCCTGCTCGGGGGTGGTCTTTTTGTCATTGAGGTATTTCATCAGTGCCTTGACCAGCAGTACGATGATGAAGATGCGAACGCCCCAACTCAAAAGAATAATTAAAATACTGAATAATGCGGTTAATTCCACAAACCATCACGCTCCTTTGAGAAAAGCATAGCAAAAATCCCCGGTTGCATCCAGCAACTTGCGCGCAACTTTGAGTTGCCGCGCCGTTACATATGCTTTTTGGTCTGGGCCACCGCCAGTTCGTCGCAGCGGTTGTTGTAGGGGTTGTCGGCGTGGCCTTTCACCCACACAAAGGTGACCTGATGGCGATTCATCTGGGCGTCCAGCGCCTCCCACAAGTCCTGGTTGAGGACGGGGGACTTGTCGGCCTTTTTCCAGCCACGCTTTTTCCAGTTCACCAGCCACTTCTGGTTGATGGCGTTCACCAGATACTGACTGTCGGTATATAGGGTCACCTGACAGGGCTCTTTCAGCGCCTCCAGTGCCCGGATGGCACCGGTCAGTTCCATTTTATTGTTGGTGGTGTGCCTGTCACCGCCAGACATTTCCTTTTCCAAGCCTTTATACATCAAAATCGCACCCCAGCCCCCGGGGCCGGGGTTGCCGCTGCAGCTGCCATCGGTGTAAATATCGACCACTTTCATTTGGGTTCCTCCTCGTATAATAAGACTAAAGTTAATAATTTCAGGTATCAGCAGGCTATGAGATGCCCGTGATACAATAGCTGTAGGACAGCAGGGTCAAATTCTTTTTCCTCCAGTTGAGCCACAAGGCTGCTTCATGAACAGTCCGTTTCCCTGAACCGGAAGTTAGCTGCAAACTCATTGGCTGTTTGCCGGAGGTAAGACCGCCCTTTCAGCAGTAAGGGATATCGCATCGGCTTTCTCCGGAATGATTCTGATACGCGAGGTTGCGGATGCTCCGGTTATCATGGGTATCTCAAAGCCTGCTGGCCTGAAATCTCCATGAGAGCCTGCAAATAAAAAGTCAAGCAAAATAGTGAGATAAATTTGCGGGAGAAGGAG
>CAZVRM010000160.1:0-4294 GCA_964629605.1 uncultured Oscillospiraceae bacterium | reverse complement strand
TTATTTATTGTCATCGCCGGTCTGTGCCAGCATACTGTTGTACAGCTTGTCGGAAAGTTCCTTGGCGGCGTTGTAACCCATCTTTTTGTTACGGTTGTTCATAGCGGCAACCTCAATGATGACTGCCAGATTTCGGCCGGGACGGATCGGCACTTCCAGAGAAGGCACAAAAATGCCCATGATCTCTTCAAAATTGGTTTCCTCGCCCATGCGGTCATAGGCCTTGCCCTCTTCCCACTTACGCAGGTTGATGATCAGGTCGATCTTTTCGGTGGGCTTGATGGCGCCGGTACCGAAAATTCGGCGCACGTCGATGATACCGATACCGCGCAGCTCCATAAAATACCGGATCAGCTCGGGAGAAGAGCCAACCAGCGTTTTGTTGGACACCTTTTTGATGTCCACCGCGTCATCGGCCACCAGTCGATGACCGCGCTTCAGCAGCTCCACAGCGGCTTCGCTCTTACCAACACCGCTGTCGCCCTTCAGCAGGATACCTTCGCCGTAGACCTCCACCAGCACACCATGGATGGTGCACCGCTCGCCCAGATGGACATTCAGCGACGCGGACAGGGCAGAGATAAAGCTGGAAGTGTAGTCCTTGGAGCGCAGCAGAGGAGTGTTATGTTTTTTGCACAGGAAAATATAGTCTTCATCGGCCTCCACGCCGTTGGACAGCACCAGAATGGGAAGTTTCATCGCCAGAAGACGATCGAGGGTGAAGAGGCGCTCTTCCCGGGTCAGGCTTTGCAGATAGGAAGTTTCTGCGCGGCCGATGACTTGAATATCATCGGGGTCAAAATGCTCAAAAAAGCCCGCCAGCGGCAGCGCCGGACGGCAGACAGCGCGGCTGCTGATCAGCTTGTCCTGATAATCCTCGGGGCCGTAGACCACTTCCAGGCGAAACTCCGTGATCAGTTTATGCAGTTCCACAGAATAATTGCACTTCATTGGTTTTTCCTCCGCAGAAATGTGATGATAGCTTATTATACCGCCAACGGTATGAATTGGCAAGGGTAAAAAGATTTTTTGAGAAAACCCTTGCATTTTGCAGATTTGTGTGGTAACATAATTGAGCCGCTTTTTCGAAAGCGTTTGGACTAAGGCACAAGGAGGTGCAAAGAATGGCTAAATGTGATATCTGCGGCAAGGGCGTGACCTTCGGTATTCAGGTCTCCCACTCTCACAGACGTACCAACCGCACCTGGAAGCCCAACGTCCGTCGCGTCAAGGCGATCGTCGATGGTACCCCCAAGCACGTCAACGTGTGCACTCGCTGCCTGCGTTCCGGCAAGGTTACCCGCGCCATCTGATTTTCCAGACAAAAGCAAAGCATCCGACTTCGGTCGGATGCTTTTTTGTTTTTCGGCGGGAGTGCCGGGGCGGCGCCTGCCCCGGCCAGCGCATTATGAGATCACAGCACCCGTTGATACAAACCGCCGTCTCGCTTCAGCAGCCCTTCCGAGATCATATCCCGTCGCAGGGTGCAGTAATCCTCGTGAAATTGCAGCAGAACCTGATTGAGCTCCGGCTCTGCATAGATCTTGTCCGGTTCCAGCGCCCGGACGATCTCTTCCAGACAAATGCGTTCCTTCTTTCTCTGAGCAGGAATGGCCTTTAGTCTGCCGTATTCAAAAAAGGTTTCAATGACCTTTTTTTGATAAGCCTCGTCTCTGCGTTCCTGCTCTGAACGCTGATCCCAAGCACTGCTGATCAGCTCCAGAACCGGCAGGGTGAGCACCTCCCGCCGCAGAGTATACATGGTATAATATTGATCGGGACGGGAAGTTATCAGTCCCGCTTCCTCTAACTTTTTCATATGAAAAGACACGGTGGCCGGTGTCACTCCCAGCCGCTGTGCCAGGCGCTCTGCATACATATCCTCCTGCATCAGTGACTGAACGATACGCAGACGGGAACGGTCAGCCAGACACTTAAACAGCTGCAAAACCTGCTCCTCGTTCATGGCTCAGGCCTCCTTCCATGTGCGAAAGCGTGCCAGCACGTCATCCAGTGCTTCCAGTTTCAGCACCTCCACGGCTGCACGCTGGGTGTTGCCGTGAGCCTCTGCCGCCTCCAACGCCACCCGCCAATTTTGAGGCAGGTCCTCCAGCTTTTTCAAAAAGGCCGCTTCCTGCGCGCCCTCCGGCTGGGTCTTGCACATCACCTTGCCGATGGTGGCGCAAATTTCATAAATGTTGGCGCGGATCTTGGTCAGATCGGCATCATCCTGCCGCTGTTGGGCGGCAAACTGACCGGCCTGCTGCCGCAGGTCAATAGCCACCTGCTCCAACTCCTGCAAAAAGGTGGTCATGGACTCACCCTCCTTTTATTTCGATATTTGTCTAACTGGATAATAGCATGCTTCGGCGGTTTTGTCAAATTTATTTTGATAGCTATCTAATTAAATCCGCAGAAAACACGGCAGGGCCTCCCCTGCCGTGTCTTAAACTTATTCGGTAATGATAGGGCCATAACCGGCGTTGGAAACGCACTCCTGACCCACCGGCGACAGCATAAAGTTCACCATCTGCCGAGCCAGAGAGTCTTTTTCGGCATCCTTGCGCACCACAACGTAGTTGTAGTCGGCCAGCGGGTAGCTGCCGTCGGCAATGGTCTGCTCCGAGGGCAGGACGCCGTCGATGGCCAGCAGCTTGAGATCATCTCCGTCCACCACCAGCCATATGGCGGTCTGGTAGTAGTAATAAATGCTGTAACCCAAAGCATAAGTCAGCGGGTCGGTCTTTCCTGCATAATGAACATCGGTGATGATGGACTCCATGGCCACCGACACGGTCTCGTTGAGAATATCGGGATGCAGTTCCTCATCGCCAAGGAAGTACCGCTCCAGAAGTGCCTGACTGCCGCTGTCCAGATTGCGGCAATAGGGTACGAAAACGGCCTCCGGGCCGCCCAGCTGCGACCAGTTTTCCACCGTGTTTTTGGTGTAGATCCCGGTGATCTGATCGGTGGTCAGACCCTCCACGGGATTTTCACCGTTGGTGAAAAACACCATGGCATCATAGGCGATGGGTACCAGTTCCAGCTCCACACCGGCCGCCTTGGCCTCGGCCACAATGGCCTCAGAGGGCGGGGCAGCCACAAACAGCAGGTCGTTTTCCCCGGCGATCAGCTTCTGATAAGAAGGATGGCTTTTAGAGTGGGCCGCAGGGTATTGGGGATGGCGTCGGGCGTTGTGGAACAGCGCGTGGTAGACCATCCTGGTATAGGGATAGGTGGAGGTGGAGCCATCCACCGTGGGCATTACCTTGTCAAATCCATATTCGATGGCCGCCTGCGTGGGATACACCGGCACCAGCCGCAGGGTGTAGTCCAGCATCTCGATAACTTCTCCCCGCAGCGCAGGCTTGCAGGGGTCGGCATACAGGGTAACGATCTCACCGTAAGGCCCGCTGTAAGAGGCGTCGTAGATGCCAAACTCCTCGCCGACAACGGTATAGGCCTCGGCCGCCCAGTCGGGCACGGCGGCGGCGTCCTCCAAATGGGACAGGTCGATGGTTTCGGGGGCAGCTACCCAGCCAATCGCCTTTACCGCCCGATAGACCATGGTGGTGAACTCGCCACGGGTCACCGGTCGGTTGGGATAAAATTTCACATCAGCGGCGGCAATACCCGCTGCACGGGCAGCCGACACCACGTTATAAAACCAGTCACCGGGCTGTACGTCGGCATAACCGGGGTCTCCGACAGGCTCCAGCGACAGCAGACGGGTAATGAGGGCAAAGGCTTCGGCACGGGTCAAGGTGTCCTCCGACCGCAGGTTACCGTTGCCGTCCCCCTGCAGCACGCCCCGAAGGGTCAGCCGGTCAGCGCCAAGGGGCGCATAGTAGCCCCACTCGGTCATTTCATCGGCATATTGCACTTCTTCGCCCTGACGGATCTCCAGCGGGCGATCCTTGTCGCGGACGGGCACGGTGGCGAAAATATAGCCATTATAATCCCAGCTGGTAAGCGGCACCGGTGCGCCGGTGTCGGCATAGCAGACGTGGAGCCAGCTCTGCTGCCGCCAGTCCAGATCGTCAGCATTTTTGATGGGCAGACGGTAAGTCACATAATTGCCGCCCGGCTCGGTGCGGGACCACAGGGTTTCTTCTGCCGCAAAGACCGGCAGAGCCAGACTGCAGGCGAGCAGCGCGCACAGCAGCAGGCAGGTGAGTTTTTTCAGCATAAAACCGCCCTCCTTTAACGCAGAAGTTTACATTTGTCATCTTTGATTTTATTCTACAATATCAAAAACTTACCGTCAATAGAAAACCGGCCCCAAGGGCCGGTT
>CAZVRM010000159.1:0-4302 GCA_964629605.1 uncultured Oscillospiraceae bacterium | reverse complement strand
GAGGGGCGGCTTGCCGCCCCTCATTCTTTTCTATTGACATGGAGTTCACTCCAAGTTTATAATGAAAATGTTGTCAAAATTGCGATTGTGTTAGCAGAAAAGGAGGCGTGATTTTGGAACAGAAACAACCCAAACGGGGCAAGGCTTTGGACATTTTCCGAAGCAAATATGCCCAAAAGTTCATCGGGAAGTACAAATGGAGCTACCTGATCGGCATCATCGTTCTGATCATCATCGACGTGCTCCAGACAGAGGTGCCTTTGGTGGTGGGTGAAACCATCGACCAGGTTGCCGCCGGCGGCTTTACCGCCAGCATGGTCTGGAATCCGGTCATCAGGCTGGCCATCATTGCCATCGTGGTGTTCCTGGGACGTATCATCTGGCGCTGGTTCATTTTCGGCTCTGCCCGAAAGATCGAGCGGGATATGCGCAACGAGCTGTACTCCCACCTGCAGACCCTGTCGGCCAGCTATTTCCACGAGCACAAGGCCGGCGAGATCATGGCTTATATCAGCTCCGACATCGAGGCCGTGAGAATGGTCTTTGCCGTCACCGTCATGATGGGTATGGACTCCATCGCCATTGGCGTCAGTACGCTGTGGAAAATGGTTACCCAGATCGACCTGACCCTGACCATCATGGCCTTTATTCCCATGATTTTAGTTGCCTTGACAACCACCTTTGTGGGCGGCGAGCTGCATCGCCGGTTCAAAAACCGCCAGCAGGCCTATTCCGACCTGAGCGACTTCGTCAACGAAAAGCTGGGCGGCATGAAGGTCATCAAGGCCTTCGTTCAGGAGCCCTATGAGCGGGAAAACTTTGAAAAGGTCAACAAGATCGCCTGCGACGCCAACGTGAAGGAGGCTCGCATCCAGGCCTTTATGTTCCCCTTTATGCGCGCCGTCACCGGCCTTAGTATGGCGCTGGCCATCGGCTACGGCGGTTATATCGCCATTCTGGGTCGGATCACCGTGGGCAACTTCGGCAGCTTCATCATGTTCCTGAACAACCTGATGTGGCCCATGGCCGCCATCGGTCGTATCATCAACGTGCTGACCCGCGGCTCTGCCGCCATGCAGCGTCTGGAAAACGTGCTGCACGCCGAGCCCGACATCTACGACTGGCCGCAGGCCAGCGATGAGGGCGATGTTTCCGGCAGCGTGGAGGCCAGAGATTTGACCTTTACCTATCCCGGCAAGACCGCTCCCGTGCTGGAGAAGGTGTCTTTCAAGCTGGAAAAGGGACAGACCCTGGGCGTCGTGGGTCGTACCGGCACCGGCAAGACCACCCTGGTCAATCTGCTGATGCGTGTCTTTGAGCCCTCTGAGGGTCAGCTGTTTGTAGGCGGACGGGAGATCCACCAGATCCCCCTGCAGCAGCTGCGGGAAACCATGGGCTATGTGCCTCAGGACAACTTCCTGTTCTCCGACACCATTTCGGAGAACATCCGCTTCGGTGACCGCTCCAAGACCCAGGCAGAAATCGAGCAGGCCGCCAAGGCCGCCTGTGTCCATGACAACATCGTGGACTTTGCCGAGGGCTATGAGACCATGGTGGGCGAGCGGGGCGTGTCCCTGTCGGGCGGTCAGAAGCAGCGCATCGCCATCGCCCGCGCCCTGATCCTCGACCCCGAGATCCTCATTCTGGACGACTCTGTGTCGGCTGTTGACACCGATACCGAGGAAAAGATCCTGAGCCATCTGCGGGAGAGCCGCAAGGGCAAGACCAACATCATCATCGCCCATCGAATCTCCACCATTCAGGATGCGGACAAGATCATCGTCATCGACAACGGCACCATTGCCGAAATGGGCAACCATGAGGAACTGATGGCGCAGGACGGCATCTACGCCGATATGTATAACCGTCAGCTGCTGGAAAAAATGAAGAAGGAGGAGTATGCGTTATGAGCAAGAAACAAGATAACGCTGTGGTCAACCGCCATGTTGTCCGCCGCCTTCTGAAATACGGCAAGCCTTATATCGGCTGGTTTTTGCTGATTTTGCTGATTATCATCGGCACCGTCCAGCTGGAGCTGTGGCAGCCCGAACTCATTGAGCGCGCCTCCAATGAATACGTGGAAAAGTATGTCAGTATCTCCAACGAGGGCTTTTCCATTGCCGAACTGAAGAATATGCGTCACGATGACCTGATGGGCGTGCTCAAGCTGGGCGGCCTGTATCTGATCTCGGTGGCGCTGACCTTCGCGTTGACCTATGCACAGGCCGCGCTGCTGGCCATGGTGGGTCAGAAGATCGTCTACAATATGCGTACCGACATCTTCAACCATCTGTCCAAGCTGCACATCGGCTTTTTCAACGACAACCCCATCGGCCGTCTGGTGACCCGCGTCACCAACGACTGTGAGACCGTGCTGGAGATGTTTACCTCGGTGGTGGTCACCATGGTGTCCAACATCTTCATTCTGGTGGGTGTTATGAAGGCCATGCTGGAGCGCCATGTGGGTCTGTCGCTGGCCATCTTCATCGTCATTCCCTTTACTGTGGTGTCCACCTTTGTGTTCACCAAGATCACCCGCAAGATGTATCGCGCCATCCGCGCCAAGGTGTCCGAGCTCAACGCCTTTGTTGCCGAGCACGTCTCCGGCATGAAGGTGGTGCAGATCTTCACCGCCGAAAAGGACACCCAGCGGGAGTTTGAGGAGCAGAGTGAGGAGCTGCGCAAGGCACACATCAAGCAGCTCATGTGCCACGCCATCTACAGCCCCATTTCTTATGTGCTGAACATCGCCTCCATGGCCATTCTGCTGGCCTACGGCGGCTCGCTGGCCATGGCCGGTGTGGTGAGCATCGGTACGCTGCTGGCTTTCCAGCGGTATATCACCAAGTTCTTCCATCCCATTCAGGAAATGGCCGAAAACTTCAACGTGATCCAGTCTGCTGCGGCGGCTGCCGAGCGTATTTTCTGGCTGATGGATACCGAACCCGCCATCACCGATGCCGAGGACGCCGTCCATATGGAGTCCTTTAAGGGTCACATTGAGTTCAAGAACGTGTGGTTCGCCTATCGCGAGGGCGAGTGGGTGCTGCGGGACGTGTCCTTTGAGGTCAAGCCCGGTCAGCGTGTGGCCTTTGTTGGCGCTACCGGCGCCGGTAAGACCACCATCCAGAACCTGATCTGCCGGTATTACGACATCCAGCAGGGTCAGATTCTGATCGACGGCGTGGACGTGCGAAAGATCAAGGTTGCCGACCTGCGGAAGAACATCGGTCAGATGCTGCAGGATGTGTTCCTGTTCGCCGGTGACATCAAGAGCAACATCCGGTTGAACGACACCTCTATTTCCGACGAGGCTGTGGTGGAGGCGGCAAAATACGTCAACGCCCATCCCTTCATCTCCCAGCTGGAGGGCGGCTATGACCATCAGGTCATCGAGCGGGGCGCGGCCTTCTCTGCCGGTCAGCGGCAGCTGCTGTCCTTTGCCCGGACGCTGGCCTTCCAGCCTTCGGTGCTCATTCTGGACGAAGCCACCGCCAACATCGACACCGAGACCGAAGCCCTCATCCAGGATGCTCTGGGCAAGCTGATGGAGGGTCGCACCACCATCATCGTGGCACACCGTCTGTCCACCATCCAAAACTGCGACAAGATCATCGTCATGCACAAGGGCGAGATCCGGGAGGAAGGCTCTCACCAAGAGCTGCTGGCACAGGGCGGCCTGTACTACAAGCTGTATAAGCTGCAGTACGAGCACGGCACCGAGCCGGTGGAAGCATAAACACAAAAACAAGGGCGCGCCGCAAAATGCATCTTGTCATTGCGAACCGGTCCGCAGACTGGTGTGGCAATCCGTTTCCCCCACAATAGGAAATACGGATTCCCACGCCGGTGTGACCACTGGCTCGGAATGACAGGGGTGTGTGCATTTTGCGGTGCGCCCTTTTTCCTATTCCATTTTTCGCTGTTTTGTGGTATCCTATTACCGACTACAGACACTTAGGAGGCGTGCTATGGAAACCATCATTCTCATCCCCGATTCCTTCAAAGGAACCCTGTCTTCCCGACAGGTGTGCGAAGCGATGGAGCGCGCCATTTTGCGCCGCAAACCCCGGGCGCGGGTGGTCTCCATTCCCGTTGCCGATGGGGGCGAGGGTACGGTGGAGGCCTTTTTGACCGCACTGGGCGGTGAAAAGGTCGCGTGTACCGTTTGCGGCCCCCATTTTGCCCCCATGACGGCTTTTTACGGTCTGCTGCCCGACGGCACCGCCGTCATTGAAATGGCTGCCTGCGCCGGTCTGCCGCTGGTGGGCAGTAAGAAAAATCCCGAGCGCACCACCACCT
>CAZVRM010000158.1:0-4309 GCA_964629605.1 uncultured Oscillospiraceae bacterium | reverse complement strand
GTTCACTATGGAGAAGACTGTTTTGACTGCACGAGAAGCCGCCGAGATCATGCGGATCAGCCCTACTGCAATGTACAAGCTTATCCGTGAGGATAAGGTGCCGCACATTAGCCTGGGCCGCCGCAAAGTGATCCCTGCCGTTCGGTTCTATAAGTGGCTGGACGAGAGCGTTACAGGAGGGTAACTATGCGAGGCTCAGTTGCAAAAAAGAAAAACCGATGGTACATATATTTCTATGTAGGAAAAGATGCCAACGGAAAATGGAAAAAGAAGTGGGAAGGGAGTTGGGAAACCAAAAGAGAAGCAGAACGTGCCTTAAGGACCCGGCTGACCGAGTTGGAAACTGCTGCTAAGCAACCAGTTAGTCAGCACACAGTAGAAACATTTCTTTACTACTGGCTGGAAAACTATTGCGTCCCTAGGTTGAAGCCCAATACGATTAAAGGCTATACAACCAATATTGAAAAGCACACACTTCCAACCATCGGAGCCATTCCGTTAGAAAAGTTGGAGCCCAAAGATCTTCAAAACCTATACAACGTTTTACGCAGCAAAAATCTTTCAGACACGTCGATACGGTACGTACACAATAATCTTCACAAAGCGCTGGATTTTGCAGTAAAAATGCAGTTTATTGCGAAAAATCCCGCTGACTACGCCGTTCCACCCGTGATAAAGCATAAAGAGTTTCAGCCGCTTACGCCAAATGAAGTAACACAGCTGCTCAAAGCCTGTGCACAAAAAGAAGCGCTACTCCCTGTGATCCTTGCAACAACACTAGGGCTGCGAAGAGGTGAAGCATTGGGTTTGCAGTGGAAAGATGTTGATTTCCAAACGGGAACGCTGACCATTCGTAACTCTGCGCGTTTTGACAAGGGGGAGATTTATCTGGAAACCCCAAAAACAAAAAAGAGCCGCAGAACGCTCATGATCCCACAGGCCACATTGGAAGCCTTACAGTTTGAGAAAAATCGCCAGCAGCTCATGAAGCAGGAACTGGGGCCTAACTTTAACACCTTAGATCTTGTTTGCTGCCGTTTCGACGGCAGACCATTTTCGACCAACGCTCTTCAGCATCAGTTCCAAACCATATTGATCGACAACAATCTTCCGATAATTCGTTTTCACGATCTGAGGCATACCAATGCAACCCTCATGCTGCGAAGTGCTGTCCCTGCAAAAATCGTTTCTTCTATGCTGGGGCACTCTAACATCAGCGTCACGCTGGACACTTATTCTCATGTGATCACAGAGATGCAGGCACCTGCCATCGCAGCAATGAACAGCATTTTGCAGGTGGCGGGATAATTTAGTAGAACCCTTGGTAGAACCGGGCTGTTTTTTCCCTTATTTTCCCTTTACAGAAAAACAACAAAAAACCCCACAACCGTTGTGGTTGCAGGGTTTAGTGGCGGAGAAGGAGAGATTCGAACTCTCGAGACCCTTATGGGGCCTACACGATTTCCAGTCGTGCGCGCTCGACCAACTACGCGACTTCTCCGAGTATGGCCTACCGTAAAAACGATATGCAGTTTTGGGTCATCCAAAAAGGTGGTGGGCCTTCAGGGACTCGAACCCGGGACTATCCGGTTATGAGCCGGATGCTCTAACCAACTGAGCTAAAGGCCCTCATTGGCAGCCGCACTTCCGACGGCTTTTCTATTATAACGAATACTTTTGAAAATAGCAAGTGTTTTTTTCAATTTTTTCAAAAAATTTTTTACAGGATTTCGTTGACAGTATGCCCGTCCCGGGGGTATGCTGAAAAAAACTGCTTTTGGGAGGTTTTTTATATGAAACGCGTCTTGATTTTGACCCTTTGCAGCTGTCTTTGCCTGTCTTGCTGTGCCTGCGGGCAGCAAGACCCCGCCCCCATTGGCGACCCCGCCGGGCCGGAGGTACAGCTTCAGGCAGAGCCGCAATCCGTTCCGGTCACGCCTGCGCCGGAATCGGTGATCCCCCAGCCTCCCGCACCCGAAACTGCCGTTCCCGCCGTTTCCGGTGAGCAGGACAGCTATAACCGCACCTGGGGCGAGATGCAGAACGCAGACTTCTGGATTGCCCTTGCCGACGATCCCCAGGCGATCCGCATGACCCCCGAGGAAATCGTGGAATACAACCGGGCCATCACGCTGCTCTATGACACCGATGTGGAGAATCTTTCCGGCTGGCCCGAAACGCTGACCATGGCCAAGCTGCTGGATCTGCTCAACCACTACGGTCCCACTCCCGACAGCGGTTATTATACGCCCGATGGCCTCATTACGTCCCAACAACGGACAGCGATAGGGGAAAACCGCAACGCTTCCGCCGTGCAGACCGAAAACCCCGTGCGCTACGGCTTTGTGGTCAACAATACCATCCTGCGCACCTTCCCCTCTGCCATCCCCCTTTACGACTCTTCCCACGATGAAGAATATGACAAGGCTGCCGAAACAGCCTTCAAGATCTGGGAGCCCCTGCTGGTGCTCCACACCTCGGCTGACGGAGAATGGTTTTTGGTGCGGGCCTATGATTATCTGGGCTGGCTGCCGGTCACTGACGTAGGGCTGTGCGATCGCACCAGCTGGGACGAACTGTGCACCGCGCTGACGGAAAACCAGCTGACGGTAACCGCCGCCCGTCTGCCGCTGGACGGCAGCTTTACCCAGCCCCGGCTGGACGGCACTGTTTTGAAGATGGGCACCCGTCTGCCCCTGGTGGCCGATGCTGCGAGCTGTGATAACGCCATCGCCGACAACTGCCACATTGTTCAAATGCCTCTGCGCGCCGACGACGGCTCGCTGGAGGTGGTCACCGCCCGTATTCCTCTGCAGGAGGACGTGTGCGTAGGCAATCTGCCCTACACCACCGAAGCCATCCTGCGGCAGGTCTTTAAGCTGCTGGGGCACCGCTATGGTTGGGGCGGTACGGCCGACGGCTGGGACTGCTCTTCCATTTGTCAGGATGTGTTCCGCACGGTGGGTCTGGATCTGCCCCGCAACAGCAGCCGCCAGCGGCGCATCCCCGGCTGTATGGACGTGAAGGACACCACCGATCAGCACAAGACCGATGCCCTTTCCACCCTGCTGCCCGGCGCGATGCTGGAGCTGCCGGGACACCAGACCATGTATATCGGCCGCTTTGAAGGCGAAGACTATGTGATCCACGCCACCTTCGGTGTTTACGACGGCCAGGGACAGCTTTACAAGGCCAATTCGGTGATCGTATCCTCGGTACAGGCCTTCCGCAGCAACGGAAAGACTCTGCTCCAGAACTTCCGCGGATTCTCCATGCCTGCCACACTTTCCCAGTGAAAAAATTCCCGTTTTTTTCTAATTTTTATTGACAATGCCGCAGGAAAAATCTATAATGTTATAAAGTATCATCATTTCTGGTAGTGGGTCGTTTTTTAAGGAGGCATTGTCCGTTGCAGCGCAGAAAAAAGCGTGTGGGTCTGGTCACAAAGGTGCTTATCGCAGCCTTTGCGATTTATGCTGCCTGCACATTGGTCAATTTACAGCTGCGCATCAACGCCGCCAGCGCTGAACAGCAGATGCTTTCGGCACAGCTCAATGAACAGAAGCTCATCAACGCAGAGCTGAACGATGCTATCAGTGGAGAAAATCAAGAGGAATATATTGCACAGATCGCCCGGGAGAGCCTTGGTTATATCTATCCCGGCGAGCAGGTCTATGTGGATATTTCCAGTAAATAAACAGGAGGCCACGCCCGAACTATGGAGCTTGAGATCGGCAGCATTTACGAAGGAAAAGTCACCGGCATTACCAAATTTGGCGCATTTGTGCTCCTGCCCATGGGCAAGAGCGGTATGGTGCACATCTCTGAGGTTGCAAATACCTTTGTGGATGACATCAACAATTATCTGAAGGAAGGACAGACCGTCACCGTCAAGCTGATCGCCATCGACCAGCAGGGGCGTATCAACCTGTCCATCAAAAAGGCTATGCCCCAGCCCGAGCAGGCTGCTCGTCCTGTCCGCCCCGCCGGCAATCGCCCTGCACCCCAGCAGCGTACATCTGCCCCTCGCCCCGCAGCACCTGCTGCTCCCCGCACCAAGAGCCAGCCCCCCGTCTTTGCTCCCGACCAGAGCACCCTGCCCAAGGGTGACGACTCTTTCGAGAGCAAGCTGAAGGCTTTCATGCAGAGCAGTGAAAGTCGTCTGTCCGATGTGAAGTCCCGCAATGACCGCAGCGGCGGCGGAAGAAGAAGAAAGTAACAGAAAACGGCACGGTAAAAACCGTGCCGTTTTTCCAGACTGTCAAAGAACTGCTGTTCTCAGGAAGCGAGAACGGCAGTTTTGTTGTAA
>CAZVRM010000157.1:0-4337 GCA_964629605.1 uncultured Oscillospiraceae bacterium | reverse complement strand
TATTTGCCGCCAGCGAGATCCACTGGCAGACCACGTTTCCGGCAATGTATTTTTTGCTTTCTTTGACTGTGCCGATCAGCCGTTTGTCGATCATCATATTGAAAACCCATCCATTATGAATATTTCGCACGCCATTGAGGTTAGCGGAGACTAACTGTTGCGTTTAATAAAGCGCCTCCTGTGGGAGGCTGTTAGCAATGCCTAACTGGAAGAGGAAAGAGTAAGCGACTACTCTAACCCAATAAATGGTTAGAGGTCGCTAACTCCTACAATATACTATACCAAAAAAGTGCGGTTCTGTCAATGGAAGGAATCTCTGTGGAATTCGTGCGCACATACATAGTCGATAAAGGTTCCCAGCGCTGTGGAGATCCATTTGTTACGATGGTAAATAAGCTGCTGCCATATATCCAACGCAAACCCGGCAACGTCCAATCGAACCAGTTTTCCTTGCTGCACTTTGCTTTGGGCGACAAAATCAGGCAGGAAGGACACGGCGTTGCCGTCTTCCAAAACGCTGGTGATAATGTCCGTTCTGCCAATTTCCAGAACCGGCTCGATCTGGATGGATTGCCGCGCCAGCGTTTCGTCCAGCACTTTCCGATAGCCCATGCCTTTTTCCGTTAGAATCATTGGGTGGCAGATGACCTCCTGAAGGGACAGGTTCTTTCGCTGTGCCAAGGGAGACTGGGCACCGACGAAAAAGTGGGTAGCCACACGGGTTTCCTTCGCGATCACATAATTTGTCTGGTAGGCGTGGCTGTCCAGCGTCAGCATCACATCGGCCTCGTTGCGGTCGAGAAGGCGGAACATATTTTCTGTGTCCGCGGTTGAAAAACGGAGCCGGATTCGGGGATAACGCTTGAAAAAGTCAGCGTAATTCTCCATCATCATCGCTTCGCAGACAGAATCCGGCACGACGATGTGGACATACCCGGAAACGTCCCTGTCACAAGTGCGGCGCTGGTGGAACTCATCGGTGATCCGGCAGACCTGCTTGGCATACTCCAGCAGCTCATGCCCATCACTTGTCAGCAACAATGTATGGTTTATTCTCTCGAACAGCAGACAGTTTAACTCCGTCTCAAGCTGTTTGATCTGAAAGGACACGGTAGATTGAGAGTAATTCAGTGCCTGGGCGGCCTTTGTGAAACTGTTCAATTCCGCAACCCGGAGAAAGGTAAGCAGATTTTTGATTTCCATAGAAACCTCCATCGGAATTATCGATCGTTTTTATCGAAAAGATTTGCTTTATAGATTTGTGGTTCTATTATATAATACGACTCGTACAAAAGCAATTCTGAGGAGGTTCTTTTATGCCTACTATTAAGTTTTATAATCGTCCCCCCGTTCCCATGGAAATGCACAAGGTAAAAATCGTGCAGAAGCTCAATCTGCTGCCCGCGAGAGAACGACTGGCCAAGATGTATGAGGCCGGCTTCAATACCTTCCTCCTGCATAACGGCGACATCTTCATGGATATGCTGACCGATTCCGGCGTCAACGCCATGAGCGACAATATGCAGGCAGCCATGCTGAAGGCGGACGACGCCTATGCAGGCAGCGAGACCTTCTACCGTATGCGTGATAAGCTGGAAGAAATTTTCGGCATCGGAAATCTGCTTCCCGCACACCAGGGCCGTGCGGCAGAGCACATCATCAATCTGCATTTCATCAAGCCCGGCAATTGCGTCATTATGAACTATCACTTTACCACCTCCAAGGCCCACGTTACCCGTTTGGGTGGCCGTGTGGAAGAACTGGTCTGCGATGAAGGCCTGATCACCAAGAGCACACTTCCTTTCAAGGGAAACATTGATCTGAACAAGGTCAAGGCCTGTATCGCCAGAGAAGGCGTGGATAACATCCCCTACATCCGTATGGAAGCGGGTACCAATCTGATCGGCGGCCAGCCCATCTCCTATGCGAACATGAAGGCGCTCACCGATCTGGCCAAGGAATACGGGATCCCCACCGTTCTGGATGCCTCTCTGCTGCAGGATAATCTGTACTTTATCAAGACCCGTGAAGACTCCATGAAGGACAAGTCCATCCGGGAAATCACCCGCATGATCGCCGATCTGTTTGACATCATCTATTTCTCCGGCCGGAAATTCGGCTTTGGCCGCGGCGGCGGAATCCTTGTTCGTGATGAAAAGCGCTTCCAGGAGATGGAGGACTACGTCACCATGTTCGAGGGCTTCCTGACCTACGGCGGTATGTCGGTCAAGGAGATGGAAGCCATGATTGTCGGCTTCGAGGAGACGATGGATCCGGACATCATCTCCCAGGGGCCGCAGTTTATCGACCATTGTGTCAGGGAACTGGATGCCTGCGGCGTTCCCATGGTCACGCCCGGCGGCGGTCTGGGCGCCCATATCAACGCACGCCAGGTGGTAGATCATATTCCTTCCGAGCAGTATCCGGCCGGTTCGCTGGTTGCGGCGCTGTATCTGTGCGGCGGCATCCGCGGCATGGAGCGCGGCACGCTTTCCGAGGAGCGCAACCCGGACGGTTCGGAGCGCATTGCGTCTGTGGAGATGGTTCGCCTCGCCTTCCCGCGCCGCGTGTTCACGCTTTCCCAGACGGAATACGTCATTGACCGTGTGAAGTGGCTGTATGACCATCGCCATTTGATCGGCGGCCTTCGCTTCGTGCATGAACCCAAGACGCTGCGGTTCTTTACCGGACGCTTGGAGCCCGTCAGTGACTGGCCCGAGAAACTCATTGCGGCGTACATTGCCGATTTCGGCGAAGATCAGTAAGAAACTGCTGCGCCGGCAAGCAGCTCAACGGTTGTCCGTGGTTTCCCATTGACTTTTTTCTTCAATTTTATATAATATTTATTGTCATCTATCCAAAAAACGCACCGCATCAGGTGCGTTTTTTGCAACCAATCCCGCAGTTTCCAGGAAAGGAAGCGTATTCTTATGAATAAAAAGACCCGCAGCACCATCCTTTTGGTGCTTACCGCCGCCATGTGGGGCTGCAGCTTTGTAGCCTTTGCCATCGGCAGCAGCCATTTGGGCGCGCTGACCTACACCGCCGCCCGGTTCATTTTGGGCAGCTTCTCCATGATCCCCGTGGTGCTGCTCTTTGAGCGGCAGAAGCTTTCTGCCGAAGAAAAGCGCGCTGTTCTGAAAAGTGGTTTGTTGACGGGCGTGCTGCTGGCCGCCGCCTCCATTGCACAGCAGTACGGCGTTGCGCTCAGCGGATCTGCCGGTGTTTCGGGCTTCATCACCAACCTGTATACCGTTTTGACCCCGGTGGTCTGCTTCTTCCTGTTCAAAAAGAATCCCGGCAAGTTTGCCTGGATGGGGTTTGGTCTGGCGCTGGTTGGTCTGTATCTGCTGTCCGGCGCCAAGGGCTTTGTGGTAGGCATCGGTGAGCTCGTGCTGATGGTCAGCGCCCTGCTTTGGACGGCGCATCTGCTGTCGGTGGACTATGCCGCCAAATCCGCACCACCCCTGCATGCCACTGCTCTGGCTTTTTGTGTGGCAGCCCTGCTGTCCACCATCGCCGCCCTGCTCCTTGAGAGCTGTACCGTCCAGTCCCTGCTGGATGCCAAATATGCCATTCTCTTCGGCGGTCTGATTTCGGTGGGCGCATCCTACACTTGTCAGGTGTTGGGTCAGCGTGATGCCGATCCCAATTTTGCCGCGCTGATTTATTGCCTGGAGCCGGTGTTTGCCGCCGTTGGTGGCGCACTGGTACTCCACGAAGTGATGCAGGTTCGGGGCTATGCCGGCTGCCTGCTGATTCTCTGCGGCATCCTGCTGTCCCGCGTCCGCAGGAAAGAGAAAAAGAGCGTGTAAACAGAATAAATAGAAAAACAGCTGTGCTTTTTCTGCGTACAGACCGGCTGGACTGCTGGAATCTGGCCGGCTCCCGACGGCAAGTCCTACACCACTGTGATGTTCACGCCATGCTCCGGCAATAAAAACGGATAGGGAAAGCCCCAATGCTGTTCGGAAGAGGGCGCAAACTGTTCGGTTTGCATCCTCTTCTCCTTTTTGCCTGTGTGGGGTATTCGGGCAGTGATCGTATGAACTTTTCAACAAGTATCGGCAAGCAATGGGGAACAACCGGTGACAATTGATAATTGAAAATCCCACAAACCCCTGATTTTACGGGGTTTGTGGGATTTCTTTTTGTAAAAGCGAACGACGCCCCGGAACATCCAATAACGGGATGCCGCGCTTCGCAAAGAGGGAATATAAAGGGGTTTATGTCTGTTTAGCGAACCATAACCGAACCGCCGTTGACACAAATCGTCTGGCCGTTAATGTATCTCGAAGCGTCAGACGCAAGGAAGACCATAACGGGAGCCATATCGC
>CAZVRM010000156.1:0-4338 GCA_964629605.1 uncultured Oscillospiraceae bacterium | reverse complement strand
CCCCTCTCAGGGGAGGTGCCCCAAAGGGGCGGAGGGGTGCAGTACCACCCCTCAGTCGCCGTTGGCGACAGCTCCCCTCAGGGGAGCCTTTGGAGGAAGAGCCTATGAAACGCAAATCACTATCCAACGCGGATATTTCCCATATCTGCCGCAGTCTTTCCCTGCTGCTCCATGCGGGGCTGACCATGGCGGACGGTGTATTCCTGCTGAGCCAGGAGGACGACAGCCACCGGGACCTGCTCTTGCTTTTGGGGGCAGGACTGGACGAGGGACGGCCTTTGTCTGAGACAATGGAGGAGACAGGGGCGTTTCCACTGTCGGTGCCTGCCATGGTGCGCATCGGTGAGCAGACCGGACGGCTGGAAGAAGCCCTGACGAATCTTGCCGGTTACTACGACCAGCGCTGCCGTACCGCCCGCCTGCTGCAAAACGCCGTGGCCTACCCCGGCATGACCCTGGGGCTGATGCTGGTTGTTGTGGGTGTGCTGCTGATGAACGTGCTGCCGGTGTTCGATGATGTGTACGCATCTCTGGGCAGCCGCCTGACGGGAATTTCCGCCGTGCTGCTGCACCTGGGCCAGGGACTGAAGGCCGTTCTGCCGCTGCTGTTCGGGGTCTTGGCGGTGGCGGCGGTGCTGGCGGTACTCTTTTCCAAATGGACCGGATTCCGGGAGAAGGTGCTTATCTGGTATCAGAACAAATTCGGGGACCGGGGAATCTCCCGGAAATTCCATAACGCCCGCTTTGCCCGGGGTCTTGCCATGGGCCTTGGCAGCGGCCTGACCCTGGAGGAATCGGTAGATCTTGCCGCCATGCTCCTGCAGGACAGCCCCGGCGCGGCAAAACGCTGCGCTCTTTGCGCGGAAAAATTGGAAAAGGGCGAAGATTTGGCCTCGGCCCTTGGAGAAAGCGGCCTGCTGGATGTTTCCTGCTGCCGGATGCTGCGTGTGGGCATCCGGGGCGGCAACGGCGACGCGGTGATGGCGGACATTGCCGAAAAGCAGATGGAAGCAGCGGAGGAAGCGCTGGAAAGCACCATCGCCAAAATCGAGCCTGCCATGGTGCTGACCGCATCGGTGCTGGTGGGGCTGATTTTGCTCTCCGTCATGCTGCCGCTGATGGATATCCTCTCCGTTATCGGGTGAACGCCTATGAAGAAACGACTGTTTACGCTGGCCCTTTTGGTGCTGGTGCTGCTGGCATTCCTGTTTGCTGTGCATAATCTGGAGCAAGGGCGGCAGGCAGAGGGCTTGCAGCAGCTGGAGGAGGCGGTGCGCCGGGCGGCCGTCACCTGCTACGCTTCCGAGGGATTCTATCCGCCCAGTATTGCCTATCTGCAGGAGCACTACGGTCTGCAGTATGACGAAAGCGCGTACATCATCCATTATCAGCTGCTGGCATCCAACCTGATGCCGGATATCACCGTATTGGAGCGAAAATGAAGAATCGAAGCCCGAAGCAATTCCATATCTCCGGTCTGGCGGCGCTGCTGGTGCTGGCGGTATTCGCCATCGGCATCCTTTCGGTGCTGCTGACCGGAGCGAAGGTCTACGCCGGTCTGACGCAGGACGGCGGGCTTCGCCATGCCCGGCGCACCGCAAGTCAGTACCTTGCCACCCGGCTGCGGCAGTCCGGCGGGGCTTATACAGAGGATTTTCAGGGGGTACAGGCGCTGGTGTTCCCGGAATCCATCGATGGAAACGTCTACATCACCCGCGTTTACTGCTATGACGGATGGCTCCGGGAGCTGTTCACAGCGGAAAACGGGGAATTTTCTCCTGCCGATGGGGAAAAGCTATTGGAAATGGAGCAGCTTTCCGTTATAATAGAAGACAGCCTCATCACCCTTGCCTTTTCGCTCCCCACCGGGGATACGGGGCAGGTGCTGTACAGCATCCGGGAGGTGGCGCCATGAAGAACAAAGCATCCCTTGTACTTATGGAACTGCTGGTGATGGTTTTGGTCTTTGCTTTGGCAGCTGCCGCCTGCCTGCGGTGCTTCGTCTGGGCATTCCAGACCTCCCAGGAGATCGGTCAGCGGGACCGGGCGGTGGTGCTGGCACAAAATACCGCCGAGGCGCTGAAAGCCCGAAACGGAGACATCCCGGCGGCTCAGGCGCTGCTGGAAGTGCCGGAAGAGCTTACATTACAGATCATAAAACTTTCCCCGGAAATACCCGGTTTGGGGGAAGCAGAAATTTTGATAGAAAATGACAGGGGAGAACTGCTTTTCTCCCTGTGCGCTGCATGGCAGGAGGATTCCTGATGGATAAGAAAAGGAATATGCCCTTTTCGGGCTTTGGGGGCAGCTCCCTGCTGGTTACTTTCGCGGTGCTGTGTCTGACGGTTCTGGCGATGCTGAGCATTACCACCGTTCGGTCGGACCGGCGGCAGGCAGATGCCACCAATCAGGCGGTGGCAGAATTTTATGCCGCAGACCGGCAGGCCCAGAATATCTTCGCCCGGCTGAAGCTGGGGGAGATGGTGGAGGGTGTGGAAGCAGACGGCGACATCTACCGTTACAGCTGCACCGTCTCCGAAAACCAGACCCTGGAAGTGGAAGTAAAAAAGACCCCGGAGGGCTGGGAAATTCTCCGCTGGCAGGCGGTGTCCGACCCGGAATATGTGGAAGAAGAGACTTTGCCCGTTTGGGAGGGCAAGTAAGGAGGAATGTCCATGGCAAACTGGATGGAGGACCTGAAGCAGGCCATCGCCCATCAGGCATCGGACGTGTTTTTTGTGGCGGGCAAGCCCCCCTGTGAGAAGCTGGACGGGCACATCCTGCCCCTTCGGGAGGAGCGGCTGCTGCCTCCGGAAACAGAGCAGATCGTCCGGGAAATCTATGAGACTGCCCGGCGTCCCATCGACACATTTCTCGCTGCCCACGATGACGATTTTTCCTTTTCTGTCCCGGGCCTTGCCCGGTTCCGGGTAAATACCTACCGGCAGCGGGGCTCCATGGCGGCGGTGATCCGGCTGGTGTCCTTCGATATTCCGGACTGGCGGTCGATCCATATCCCGGAAAGCGTCATGGACCTGGCGGATACGGAATCGGGACTGATCCTGGTGACCGGCACCGCCGGCAGCGGCAAGACCACCACCCAGGCCTGCATCATCGACCGGATCAACAAGACCCGGCAGTGCCACATCGTCACATTGGAGGACCCCATTGAGTACCTCCATCGTCATCAGAAGAGCATCGTCAGCCAGCGGGAGGTAGCCATCGACACGAAGGACTATCTTTCCGCCCTCCGGGCCACCGTCCGTCAGGCGCCGGATGTGATCCTCCTGGGAGAAATGCGGGACCCGGAGACCATTCACACCGCTATCTCCGCGGCGGAAACGGGCCATCTGGTCCTGGCGACGCTGCACACCAAGGGGGCGGTGAACGCCATCGACCGCATCATCGACGCCTTCCCCAGTACCCAGCAGACCCAGATAAGGGTGCAGCTGGCTACGGTGCTGAAAACCGTCGTCTCACAGCAGCTGCTGCCGGATGTCAGCGGCGGAATGGCGCCTGCCTGCGAGATCCTGCATTGTACCGGCGCGGTGCGCAGCATGATCCGGGACAACAAAAACCATCAAATCGACAATGCCATCGCTGCGGGAAGCCGGGATGGGATGATCTCCATGGATCAGGCCATCCTATCCCTGTACCGTGCGGGGGTGATAAGCCGGGACACGGCGCTGCACTACGCCGATAATCCTGACCAGATCAAACGGTATTTGACATGACTGTAGGGGGCGATGCCCACATCGCCCCGCATATATAAGGAGGAAAGTATTATGGCAAAGGAATTTTTCAAAAACGCAGGAGATGCCTTTAAGGTCCTCTTCAACGAGACTGTGGAGGCCGGCAAGCGTTTCGTAGAATCGGAGCCTGTCCAGAATGTGGCCGCCGAGGTCAAGCAGAAGGTGCAGGAATTTGAAACCTCCGATCTCGGTACCAAGCTCCACGACACCGTGGAAAAGGTGGGCGACGAGCTGGCCCATCAGGTGAAAAAGCTCTACAAGGCCTGCCCCACCTGCGGACGGAAAATGGCAGCAGGCGACAATTACTGCGCCAGCTGCGGCACACCCCTGCCCACCGAGCCCACCATCTGGGATGAGCCGGAGACTGTGGAGCCCGTTGTGACGGTTGAGGAAACCGCAGAGGATTCTGATTTTGTAGACGCACCTGTGGCAGCAGAGAAAGTCGCAGAAGAGATTCCTGCTGAGAACGAATAACAAATTTCCCCGCGTAGGGGCGACCCTTGCGGTCGCCCGTGGAAAGAAACAGGAACAAAAGGGCGACCGCAAGGGTCGCCCCTACGCGACAATTTTCAAAGCAAAACGAGGC
>CAZVRM010000155.1:0-4383 GCA_964629605.1 uncultured Oscillospiraceae bacterium | reverse complement strand
AAAGAGCAAATAAGTACAAAAAAGTATGCCGCTGAGGAAAACCTCAGCGGCATTTATTATATATGTTTACTCACCGATGACCTTGGTCCAACCGAAGGGATCGGGCTTGTCGCCCCACTGCAGGCCGGTCAGCTCATCATAGAGCTTCTGGGCGGTGGAACCGATTTTGAAGTCGTTGATGATATACTGCACATCCTTGTAGCAAAGCTCACCGATGGGAGAAATAACGGCTGCAGTGCCGGTGCCCCAGGCCTCTTCCAGCTTGCCGTTCTGAGCGGCCTCCACCAGCTCGTCGATAGAGATCAGACGCTCTTCCACCTCCATGCCCCAGGACTTGAGCATCTGGATGCAGGAGCGGCGGGTAATGCCCGACAGGATAGAGCCGGTGAGCGCAGGGGTGACCACCTTGCCGTCGATCTTGAACATGACATTCATGGCACCCACTTCTTCTACATACTTGCGCTCCACGCCGTCCAGCCACAAAACCTGGGAATAGCCCTTTTCCATAGCACGGTCGCCGGCACGGTTGGAAGCAGCGTAGTTGCCGCCGCACTTGGTATAGCCGGTACCTCCGCGGACAGCGCGAACATCCTCGGTCTCCAGCATGATCTTGACGGGATTGAGACCTTCTGCATAATAACTGCCGGAGGGCGACAGGATAATGGCGAAGGTTGCCTGATGCACACCATGGAGAGCCAGTGCAGGATCGGTAGCAAACAGGAAGGGGCGGATATACAGAGAAGTTCCGGGAGCAGAGGGCACCCATTCCTGATCCACTTCCACCAGCTGCTCGATGGCGGCCATTGCTACATCCACAGGCACCTGGGGCAGGCCGATACGCTCGGCAGAAATGTTCAGACGCTCCACGTTGGCATCGTGGCGGAACAGCTGCACCTTGCCGTCCTTGCGGCGGTAGGCTTTCAGGCCCTCAAACACCTCGCCGGCATAATGGAAAACACTGGCGGCGGGAGACAGGCTCAGCGGGCCGTAGGGCACGATGCGGGCATCATGCCAGCCATCCTTGCTGTTGTAATCCATTAGGAACATATGATCAGAAAACACCGAACCGAAGCCCAGCTTGGACGCTTCGGGCATGGTGCCGGGATTGGGATTCTTGGTAACGGGGAATTTCATAAGGATACATCCTTTCTTGGGTGATAAAGTTGAGTACAATTTAGCACGCTAAAGAGAGAATGTCAAGCATTTCCCCCGCCATCGCCCTATACTTTACTGTTCAAGGAAAAAAACTTTCTTTTTTTAGAATTTCCTGTTGACTTTAACACCAAAAAGTGTTAAAGTACATCCATAGTTCAATAAAACGCGATGAAGAAACCAAGTAGGAACCCGTAAACCATCCCGCAGAGAGCTGTCGGTCGGTGCAAGGCAGTGGGAAATCGGGGGCTGAATACCTTTCTGAGCGGCTTTGCCGAAAAATCCCGCAGTAGGCAAAGACGGGTGCGCCCGATAACGCGCCGGAGCCTGTTAGGGCTTGAGAGGCCGTCTTCGGACGGTAAATTGAGGTGGTACCACGGGAAAGTGTTTCTCGTCCTCTGCAAGTGTTGCAGAGGGCTTTTTATTTTCCCTCACCATAATAAAGGAGAGATTGTTTTGATCATTACCGAGTATCTGGAACGAAACGCCCGACTGTACGGCGCGGAGTCTGCCCTGGTGGAGATCAACCCGTCCGACGAGCGGGATCATGCCACCACATGGCGCGAACTGAATCTGATTGCCAGCGCCCATCCCGATGACCCCTACCGCCGGGAAATGACCTGGAAGGATTTTGACCGGCGTGCCAACCGCTTTGCCAACCTTCTGCTGAGCCGTGGCATCCAGCGGGGTACCAAGGTGGCCATCCTGCTGATGAATTGTCTGGAATGGCTCCCCATTTATTTCGGCGTTCTCAAGGCCGGCTGCATCGCTGTTCCCATGAACTTCCGTTATTCCAGTGACGAGATCAAGTATTGTCTGGATCTGGCCGACGCCGAGGTACTGGTCTTTGGCCCGGAATTTATCACCCGTATGGATCCCATCGTGGATTCTCTTGAGGATGTGCGCACCCTGTTCTTCGTGGGTCGTGACACCCCCGCCTATGCTGAGGATTGTATGCAGCTGACCGACTACTGTTCCTCCAGCGCACCGCCCGTACTGCTGGAAGATACCGATGACGCTGCCATTTATTTCTCCTCCGGCACCACGGGCTTCCCAAAAGCCATCCTGCACAACCACCGGGCGCTGGTCAGTTCCTGCCGCACCGAGCAGAATCACCACAGCCAGAGCCGGGACGACGTGTTCCTGTGTATTCCGCCCCTGTATCACACCGGCGCAAAGATGCACTGGTTTGGCTCCCTGCTGGCAGGCTCCAAGTCGGTTCTGCTGCGAGGTGTGAAGCCCGAGTGGATCCTCCGTGCCGTCACCGAGGAAAAATGCACCATCGTCTGGCTGCTGGTACCCTGGGCGCAGGATCTGCTGGATGCCATTGAGTCGGGCAAGATCGATCTGGACAGCTATTACCTGGATCAGTGGCGTCTGATGCACATCGGCGCACAGCCGGTGCCTCCCAGCCTGATCAACCGGTGGATGAAGGTCTTCCCCCATCACCAGTACGATACCAACTACGGTCTGTCGGAATCCATTGGCCCCGGCTGTGTCCATCTGGGTGTAGACAACATCCACAAAGTTGGCGCCATCGGCAAGCCCGGCTATTTGTGGAAGGCCAAGATCATCGACGAGCAGGGCAACCCCGTCAAGCAGGGTGAGGTTGGCGAGCTGGCTGTTTTCGGCCCCGGTGTCATGCAGTGCTATTATAAGAATCCCGAAGCCACTGCCGAGGTGCTCCACGATCGCTGGCTCTATACCGGCGACATGGCTCGCGAGGATGAGGACGGCTTCATTTACCTGGTAGACCGCAAGAAGGACGTGGTCATCTCGGGCGGCGAGAACATCTACCCCGTCCAGATCGAAGACTTCCTCCGTGCCCACGATAAAATCAAGGACGTTGCCGTTATCGGTCTGCCCGATCCCCGTCTGGGTGAGATCACCGCCGCCATCATCGAAGTCAAGGACGGCATGACCTGCACCGAAGAGGAGATCGATCAGTTCTGCGAGGGTCTGCCCCGCTACAAGCGTCCCAAGAAGATCATCTTTGAGCATGTACCCCGCAATCCCACCGGCAAGATCGAAAAGCCCGTTCTCCGTGAGCGTTACTGCAAGACGCCTCTGGTAGAGGCCCAGATCACCGGCTGATCCCCCTTTTGTTCCAAAATTCCTGAACGGTCAGCCGCCCTCAACTGACCAAGGCCGGAGACGCGGAGGGCGCGTTTCCGGCGGGGGGATTTCGGATATATTGACAATTCACCATTTTAAGAGCAAAATAAAGAAAAGAGGCGTATTTTTGTGGATATGTTCATTAAGCTTTCGATGTTGTTCGTCTTTTTTGCAGTAATGATCGGTGTCGGCCTGTATTGCCGTAAACACGCCACCGATGTCAACGGTTTCGTTCTGGGCGGCAGAAGCGTCGGCCCCTGGCTCACCGCATTTGCTTATGGTACATCCTATTTCTCCGCTGTTGTTTTCGTCGGTTACGCCGGTCAGTTCGGCTGGAAGTACGGCATCGCCGCCACTTGGGCCGGCATCGGCAACGCCCTGCTGGGTTCTCTGCTGGCCTGGGCCGTTCTGGGTCGCCGCACCCGCGTTATGACCCAGCATCTGGATTCGGCAACCATGCCCCAGTTCTTTGAACAGCGGTTCCAGAGCAAAGCCCTCAAGCTGGCCTCCTCTGCTGTTATCTTTATTTTCCTGATTCCCTATACCGCATCGTTGTACAACGGTCTGTCCCGCCTGTTCGCCATGGCCTTTGACATCGACTATTCCATCTGTGTTATCGTCATGGCCGTGCTCACCGGCGTTTACGTTATCGCCGGCGGCTACATGGCCACCGCCATCAATGACTTCATTCAGGGCATTATTATGATCGTGGGCATCTGCGCCGTTATCGGCGCTGTCCTGAACAGCCAGGGTGGCTTCCTGGAAGCCCTCAACAAGCTGGGTCAGGTGAGCGATCCCCTGGTTTCTTCTACCCCCGGTATCTTTAACTCCTTCTTCGGCCCCGACCCCATTAACCTGCTGGGCGTGGTGCTGCTGACCTCTCTGGGCACCTGGGGTCTGCCCCAGATGGTGCAGAAGTTCTACGCCATCAAGAGTGAGCAGGCCATCAACAAGGGCATGATCATCTCCACCGTGTTCGCACTGATCGTTGCCGGCGGCTGCTACTTCCTGGGCGGCTTTGGCCGGCTGTTCGCCGACCAGATCGGTGTTACCGAGGCCGGCGTTCCCGTGGGCGGCTATGACGCTGTTATTCCCACCATGCTGTCCGGCCTGTCC
>CAZVRM010000154.1:0-4408 GCA_964629605.1 uncultured Oscillospiraceae bacterium | reverse complement strand
GCCATCATCTCAAAACCTTTCTGCATCCATTTCTGCCAGCGTCCAAAGAAAGCGGATATGAGATCGGCCTTCCGACGAACTCTATTCTTTGTTATTAGTGGTTTAAATTTTGTGAATTCCGCTCTGCCTCTTGAGGCGAAAACAGTATGCCGACACTGCGTTTTGTGCAGTGTCGGCTTTTTTCTGACCACATTTTTAGCCACAGACGGCGTTGGAACACATGGATAATAAGTGGTCAAAGATGTTCACAAAGCAAGTAAAATCGAGTTAAAACCGCTAAAAAGCATCAAAAATCACACGAAAAATGTTCGTAGGTCTTTTGATTATGGCATATAACGTCCTGCACTACGGCACACTTATGTGGTATTTTTGATAGATCTGTTTTGACCCACAGCAGGAAAAGCAGGGAGGGAACAAAGGTCACAAGCGCAGACGCATACGGTTTTCCCCAGAGGAAAGCCCGAGAAAGGCTCGGAAATCAGCATATTTTACGCTTTACCAACTTTCGTAATCAGCAGGTCGCGTGTTCAAGTCACGTCACCAGCTCCAATCCTCCGTAGAGAACGGTCAGCAGCGGAAACGTGACGATAAACCACTCCGTTCTAAAGATACAGAACCGGCCGAACAGGGCAAGCGGGAGACCGTTGACCAGCCCGCCCTCCGCAGCGGCGGTTTCCGCGTCTGCACGGAAATACTTGATCAAATGGCTTACACCGGTTACGGCAAAAACAATGCCGAGGACGATGATGATGCGCGATGTGAAGCCCACGGGATTGATCAGCAGAAGATTGCCACCAAACCCTCGAACATACAGGATAGGAGATTGCCTGCACGGTGACTGACTTTTTGCATAGTGATACCTCGATTTTTGTTATCGATTGGAGCCCCAATAGAACAGCGCCAGCGCGCCGGGACCTGTATGGGCGCCAATAATGGGGCCTATATCGGTGATCTGAACTTCTGCCGCCGGAAAGCGCTCCTCGATCCCGGCTTTCAGCATCGCAGCCCCATCGGGATCATCGGCATGGGCGATGAGTACCGATTTTCCAAGCTCGGGCAGCCATCCCTGCTCCATATGGGCGATCTGCGCAGCAATGGCTCTCTTTCGACCCCTGGGCTTTTCCACCGGCTGCAGTTTCCCCTGCGCATCCACGTGGAGCAAGGGTTTGATCTGCAGCGCCGTACCCATAAAAGCAGCAGCAGATGATACCCGCCCGCCGTGCTTCAGATGAGCAAAAGTATCCACCGTGAACCAGTGGCAGACCTTCATACGGTGGGCGGCGATCCAGGAAAGCAGTTCGGTCAGCGAAAGTCCTTCTGCCTGCTTTCGCGCTGCCTCCCGCACCAGAAAGCCCTCCCCGGCAGAGGCTCCCAGCGTGTCGATGCAGAAGATCTTCCGTTCGGGATACTCCATCCGCAGTTCCTCAACAGCCATTTGCGCCGATTGGTATGTGCCGGACAGACCGGAGGAAAAACAGAGGTAAAGGATATCAACGCCCTGCCGCAGCCACGGCTCGAAGTGCCGGAAGTAAACCGACGGATTGATCTGCGTGGCGGAGGCAAAGCTGTCTTCCCGCTGCACGCGGTAGAACGCGGAAGCCGTGATGCCGTCCGGCGTTCCATAGGCATATTCGACCCCGCCGATCTCCACCTGCAGAGGGAACACTTCGATGGGCGGCAGACCCGTCACCAGTTCCGGAGAAAGGTCTGCCGCTGCATCGGTAAAGATTCTATAGTCGGCCATTATTTCTTGCAGCCGCTGCAGCCGGCGCAGCCGTGGCTTGCCGTCCAAAGCTCATCGGCCTTGGACACCCAGTTATCCGCATAGGGCTTGCACTTGCCGTACAGATCGTCCACGTTTTCCGGGGACTGCATATCGGTGGAATGAGCGCCGGAGCGCTTCACCATGTCGCGCAGACACTCGGGATTTTCCAGCATGGGGCAGGGGCGAAGCATATTATCGTTGAAAGGCTGACCGTCGTGATAGGCCATGAACAACGGACGCTTATAGGCCTCCAGCAGGGTGTGCTCCTTGATGTTGGAGTCGGCATAGTGGATAAAGGCGCAGGGCTCAATGTCGCCGTTGGCGTTGATGTGCAGATAGCTGCTGCCGCCAGCGATGCAGCCGCCTACAAACTCGCCGTCGTTCTGGAAGTCGATGGTAAAAATGGGCTTGGTTTTTCTGTATTCCCGGATCTTGTGGTACATCACCTCACGCTGTTCGGGCAGAGGAAGCAGTTCGGGAACGGCATCGTTGCCCACCGGCAGATAGTGGAAGAACCATGCGAACTTGGCGCCGGCTTCCACCAGCATATCCATGTACTCCTCAGAGCTGAGCGAGTCGATGTTTTTGGAGGTATAGCAGCAGGAAGCGCCGAAGGGCAGCTTCTTCTCCTTCAGGATCTTCATGGCAGCAATGACCTTCTGATAGGTACCCTTGCCGCGGCGGGAATCGGTGGCTTCTTCAAAGCCTTCGATGCTGATGGCGGGGACGAAGTTCTTGACCCGCAGCATCTCGTCGGCAAAGGCCTCGTCGATGAGGGTGCCGTTGGTAAAGGCCAGGAACATACAGTCGGGATGAGCCTCGCACAGACGGATCACATCTGCCTTTTTCACCAGAGGTTCACCGCCGGAGAAAATATACATATAGGTGCCCATTTCGGTGCCCTGGCGGATGACATCATCCAGCACCTCATACTCCAGGTTCAGTTTATGGCCGTAATCTGCCGCCCAGCAGCCGGTGCACTTCAGATTGCAGGCGGAGGTCAGGTCCATCAGGATAGCCCAGGGGATGTTGCAGCCGTGCTCTTCTTTCCACTTATCCCGCCGGGGAGTGCCGATCAACGCGGTGTTGACTACGAAATTTTCAAATACCACCTTGCGCACGTCGGGGTCGATGTCGGTAAACAGGCTCATGATGAGCTTGTACCAGTTGTTGTCGGGATCCTCCAGTACGGTGTGGATGGGCTTGAGCAAATGGGCGTTGCGTCCGTTTTTGTCAAACTTTTCGGCCCATTCCAGGATCTTGGGAGCGCTCTTGACGGGATCTTCGTCCAGATAATTCAGGACCTGCTTGACGGCGAAGGCCTGCATGTTTTCTTTGATGGTTCGGCTCATGGTCTTGATCTCCTTTGTTTTGTAGTCATTCTTGCCGCAGCTTTGATTTGATTATAAAAAAGCCTGTTTTCAAAGTCATTGGACACAAAAAGAGACCAGTCCCAAATTACGACGCGGCAAATAAACTGTTACCTTTTTGGACATTTAACAAAAAGTGTCCCTTGAGCGACGAATGCGGCACATTTATGATAAATAAGAGCGACAAACAGGAGGGATTTGCATGAAACCCAACACATCCCGAATCATTATCGAAACCGTGGTGCGAAAAGCCATCGAAGATATGAAGGAATCGCCCAAGCGCAGCATGCGGAATCTTGTGGATCTGGCGCTGACCTTTTCGGACGGACGGTTTCAGCAGAGATTTTTCTCCGTGGCGCAATCCATGCTGAAAAACGAAAACAGCCCTTATTATGAATTGGTGCAAAACGTGGTCAACCATGTGGATACCGAGCATCTGGTGCAGTTTGGTACCAATATTGGCTATAACAGCTGTACCAAAGGCGCAAGAATCATTCGGAAAATCAAAGAAAAGCAAGGTTATCATGTACCTTGGATGCTCACGCTGCCTCTGAATACGGCCGAATGGGATACGCAAAAATACCAAAGAATCATCGATCAGGGCGAAGCCATGGGCATCTACACATGGCAGCTGTTTGCAGGCCGTCATTCGGAGCGCGCGCTGCCTTTGGCGGCGGCATACCCCGGAAGTGCTTTCATTGTGTATTGCAGTCACGATGACGTTTCCGCACCGTTTTTGGACGAGGTCTGTGAGCTGGACAACCTGATGCTGGCGGTTCGGTACGAAGAAAACGCCGAGGCCCTTTGTCAAGCACTGCGGGAAAGGGGCATCCTGTATTCGGTGTATTGCCCGTACACAGCGGAGGACACCGCCTCCATCCTCAGCGACGACCTGTTTTATGCCATTACGGAGCTGTGCCCCGTCTTCGCTGCCCTTGTCCCGGCGGCAAATTGCCCCATGGAGACCCGAACGGCAGTAGCTGCCCATATCCGAAAACTGCGTGAAGAACAGCGATTCCCCATGCTCCCCTGGGAGGCCATCTCCGACTGTATTCTGGTGGACAGCATCATTTCCGGTGACGGCTGCGCCATGGCCTTCGACACAGAGGGCTTTCTGCACATCTGCGACAGCGGCGACGAAACAACATAATGGAATTGCTTTTCCGGCGATTTGAAGGAGATATTTCAAAGAAAAAAAACAGGTGACGCCCGTCACCTGTTTGAGACTGTCAAAGAACCGCTTCGCTGGGTTCTTTTCGACAATTTGGTTCCG